>JAIXKT010000007.1:413167-463417 GCA_026932145.1 Bacteroidia bacterium | reverse complement strand
TTTCGGAAAGGATAAAATTTTCAATTTTAAAAAAGTTATAATTTTATTGTATTTGTATTCAAAAAATATTGATATTCGCGTTAGAACTTGGGTTTTGTTTTATGAAAAAGTGGTTTATTGTTTCTTGTATTTGTTTTTTTGCAAATGCGGTTTTTGGCCAGGGCCAGCCTTTGGGGGCGGCTTTTTTTGCTGCTTATAATCAGTATCCGGCACTTCCGGCTGGTTTGTTAGAAAGCATGGCGTATTCGGCTACAAGGTTTACGAATGTAATCCCTGATGAAGACGATTTACATCACGGCCCCGGTTATTATGGTTTATTCGGCTTAGTTGAAGACGGACACGGCTATTTCAACGAAAACTTAAACTTTGTTTTAAATCTTTCTGGAATTACGAAGCAGCAATTTTTGCAAGATGAGAGTACCCAAATTATGGCTGTTGCTAAAGCCATAAACTATCTCAGAACGCAGAAAAACATTGGTTTTCAGGCAAATATAGAATCATATAATATTTTACTGAAAAACTTTTCGGAGATACCAACCAATAATAACGTTATTAACTTATATGCGCAAGATGTGTGGGTTTATGAGATAATGCGAAATATTCAGGATGGATACAACCACAATCGGCTGTTAAAGCAACCACAATCAATTAACTGGATGCAGTTATTTCCACAATCTACCTATGACATTCTCCGTTCACCTCATGTTATCATAATTAATCAAGGTACTAATAAGCAAATAACAAATGGTTCTAATGTTTATGTACCTCCTACGACCCAATCTACGGATTATCCGCCGGCTTTATGGGTTGCAGCCAATTCCAGTAATTATTCCTCCCGTAATGGAACATCAATTAGTGCTGTTACTATTCATACTGTTCAGGGAACTTATGCTTCCTGTATTTCATGGTTTCAGAATCCTGCTGCAAGCGTTTCAGCACACTATGTAGTTCGTTCTTCGGACGGTCAAGTAACCCAGATGGTTTTAGAATCCAATAAAGCGTGGCACGTAGGAAGTGAAAATCCTTATACCGTTGGGATCGAGCATGAAGGCTATGCAGAAAGTGGAAATACGTGGTACACCAACGCAATGTATCAAGCCTCAGCCACCTTAGTAAGCGATATATGTTTAAGCCACGGCATTAACCGTACAACCTGCTACAACGGCCCCCCTACCTCCGGATTGCAACTGTTATCATCTGCTTACAAAATCAAGGGACATCAGCATTACCCTAACCAAACCCATACAGACCCTGGCCCTTACTGGAACTGGTCTAATTATTACAACTTAATAAATGGCGTGGTAGCTGATGTAACCCCACCTACTACATCAATCACAACGAATAGTAATTGGCAGTATCAAAACTTTAATGTCTCTTTTAATGACCAAGATAATGTCGGCGGAAGCGGTGTTGATAATAAGTTTTATCAAGTAATAGACTGGAATGGAACAGAATGGCGCGGAAATGCCACCAAAGGATTCTTTAATGATAACTTTGATAATGCTATTCACCCAGAATGGACAATAACCGCAGGAACATGGGGAAGCGTTTCCAGACAGCTAAAACAAAGTAACCAATCAGTTGCTAACACCAATATTTATGCACCACTTACCCAAGTTGCTTCCAATTCCTATTTATATTCATGGTCAGGAAAGGTAGAAGGTTCCGGCACGAACCGAAGATTTGGGCTGCATTTCTTTGCTGATTCTGCTGCAAAATCTAATAGAGGAAATTCTTATCTCGCTTGGTTTCGTGTAGATCAAGGTAAAGTTGAACTCTACAAAACAGTAAACGATGTTTTAAATGTCATTTATACTATTAATAACGTCCGTATTAATCCATCTACTTGGTATGATTTTAAAGTAGCTTATGATCCGACCAAAGGAAAGATTGATATTTATATGAATAACAGTCTTTTAGGCAGTTATACTGATTCCAGCCCGCTTACTTCCGGCAACTATATCTCCCTCCGAAATGGCGATTGTGAGGCTTATTTTGAAGACTTAAAGGTTCGTAAATCTCGGGGAAGTTCTGTGATAGTTACCATAGGTGCCGGACAAGACGTGCGCTATGAAAGCCCCGATTCCGTAACAGAATCTTGTAGAATCAACACAACTGTTGTTGATAATGCCGGAAATTGGTCTTCAATAGTTTCTCAGAATATTTTTGTAACATTTAACCCTGCTTGCGGAACACCACAAAACTTAACTACTACTAACATTACCACTACAAATGCTACTTTAAACTGGAGTGGAGTTGTGAATTCAACTAACTACACCATAGAATATAAACCCTCAGCCTCTCCTACCTGGCTATCAGTAACCACAACCAGCTTAACTTCCATAGTACTTAATGGCTTAACAGCCAACCAGACATACAATTGGCGCGTAAAAACAAACTGCCCGTGGGGAGGATCAAATTATGCAACAGCAACATTTTCAACAACTTATATTGATAATGTACCTCCAACAACCCAAATTTCTGTAGCCGGTACATGGCAATATCAAGATTTTACAGCCAATTTTACTGACCAAGATAATTACAGTGGTGTTGCAAAACGTTTTTATCAAGTATTAGACTGGAACGGAAGTGAATGGCGCGCTAACCCAAATCGAGGGTTTTTCAATGACAACTTTAATACAGCGGTTCATCCGTCATGGTCATCTACTGCCGGAACTTGGGCTGTTAATTCAGGGCAATTAAAACAAACAAATCAATCCGTTACCAACACCAACCTCTATACATCGTTAGCCCAAAATACCTCAACTTCATGGTTATATACTTGGTCAGGAAAAATGGACGGCTCCGGCACTAACCGCCGATTCGGTTTTCACTTCTTTGCTGATTCTGCTGCCAAGTCTAATCGTGGTAATTCTTACCTCGTTTGGTTCCGTGCAGACCAAGATAAAATCGAAATATACAAAACAGTAAATGATGTTTTAAACACAGTTGCCTCAATTAACTTCCCTATTGATGTTTCAGTTTGGTATCAGTTTAAAGTAACCTACAATCCAACTAATGGCTTGATTGAAGTTTTTATCGATAACGAACTGAAAGGTAGCTATACTGATCCAACCCCTTTAACAAACGGTAATTTTATTTCTCTTAGAAATGGCGATTGTGAAGCTACCTTTGATGATGTTAAGGTTTATAAATCACGTTCGACTTCTGCTACAATTACCTTAGGAGTAGCCGGCGATATACGTTATGAAAGCCCTGACTCCAATACCTATGCCTGCAAGATTAATAGCATTGTGCAAGATGGCGCGGCAAATTGGTCTGCTATTGTAGCCCAAAACTCATACATCGTATTCAATCCTGCCTGCGGAAATCCTACAGGGTTAGCAAACAGCAACCTAACTACAACATCTGCAACTTGTTCGTGGAATTCAGTTGTAAATGCAAATGCTTACCGCTTCGAGTATCGTCAGGTAGGAACTGCTACTTGGACAGCCGTTGCCTTGATAAACCCAACCTATAACCTAAGTTCTTTAACATCAGGAACTACTTATGAATGGAGAGTAAGAACGAGTTGCCCTTGGGGAAATTCTGCTTTTGCTACAAGTAGCTTTACAACGATTTCCCCTTGTACTACTCCGTCCAATTTAACAGCTTCCGGCATTACTATTACTGCTGCTAATTTATCTTGGGCTGTTTCTCCGAGTGCGACATCTTATACCCTTCGTTACAAAAAATCTACAAACACAGTCTGGACAACCGTATCGGGAATTGCAGTTAATAGTTATGCGTTAAGCGGTTTAGCAGGAGGTACGACCTATAACTGGGAGATAATGAGCGTTTGTAATGCCCAAAATTCCGCCTATACTGCATCTTCTTTTACCACTTACCCTGTTTGCAATCCTGCTTCTAACCTCGTTTCATCCGCCATTACCGCATCCGGCGTAACGTTGTCATGGGCTACCACAAACGCTAATAACTACACCCTTCGGTACAAACCAACAGCCGGTTCTACCTGGACTTCTGTAACGGTAAATAGTGGTTCTTACGTTGTTTCCGGCTTAACGCCAGCTACTGCTTATATGTGGGAAGTTCGCTCTAACTGTACCGGAGGTTCTTCGGGCTATGTTACCGGCTCTACATTTACCACTTATCCAATTTGTAATGCTGCATCTAACCTTATTACGTCCTCAATCACTTCATCTGGCGTAACACTATCATGGACTACCACAAACGCCAATAACTACACCCTTCGATACAAACCAACAGGCGGTCAATCATGGACTTCTGTAACAGTGAGCAGTGTTCCTTATGTTATTTCCGGTTTAACGGCATCTACCGCTTATACATGGGAAGTTCGTTCTAACTGTACCGGAGACTCATCGAGTTATGTTACCGGTTCTACGTTCACCACCTTACCCCCGTGCCTATCCCCCACTTCATTATCAGTAACATATTTATCTACCCAAATTGCTACTTTAAATTGGAATACGGTAAGTGGTGCTACGTCTTATTCTGTTCAATACAAGCCATCTGGCGGATCATGGACGACAGTAACAACCTCTAACACTACCTACTCTTTAACGGGTCTATCAGCTTCAACTGTTTACAATTGGCAAGTAGCATCTGTATGTTCCGGGCAAAATTCAAGTTATACTACCGATACTTTTACCACAAAAGCAACTTGTTATGATGCTTATGAAAGCAATAATTCCAGCGTTACCTCCACAGCCTTAACTCAGGGAGTTAAGAAAATAGGTAAAATATGTGCTGCCAATGACGTAGATTGGTTCGTAGTTACATTATCTTCTACTACAAATCTACGTGTTACAGCATCTAAATTGCCTTTTAATATCAATATGGAGCACTATGTCGGCGGAACATATATTTCAGGGTCATACAATAGTGGAACTACTAATGAAGTGGTTGCACGAAACAATTTACCGGCAGGAAATTATTATTATCGCTTGTATGCAGCCGTAGCCGGAGAGTTTGATAACTCACTTGACTACGAAATATTAGCCGAAACATCGGTTACTCCGTTTAAAGAAGAGGGAATATTCTCGCCTGACGAGTTAAGTGCTATTGAAAAACCAGCTCAATTTTATCCAAATCCAACAGATAATTGGTTGAACTGCTTCTTCACGCTTGATAACCCAGGAGCTTTATTTTCAGCAAGCTACACTATTACTGACTTACAAGGAGCAACTGTTTTTCAACAATTAATTCCGACAACAGAGGGATCAAATCATCAAATATTAGATGTAGGCAATTTAGCCAATGGCCTATACTTTGTAACCTTACAAATAGGAGAAAGAAAAGAACGAACGAAAATAATCATTCAACGTTAAAAAAAGCAATTAGGGGCGCAACTTGCGCCCCTAATTGCTAATAAACGATATTAACAACATGAAGTTAGCTGTGAACTATGTTTAACGTAATTCTTATGGAGGGGTGTGATACTACTATCTTATTGAATTTGCCCTAACAAAGCCTGAAATAGCCTTGTCAAGATTTCCCCATTTACAGAGAAAGTTGTTTCTAAGCCTTTGATAAACCGGATAGGTTGCAGGCCTGTAATTACGTTTGTAGTAAATACTTCTTGCGCGTGATTAACCATATTTAGAGAAATGGGGGTTTCATGTGTAGGTATGCCTAAGGCATTTGCGATAGTGAGTATTTGCTGGCGCATAACACCAAGCAAGACTCCTTCAGAGGCCGGCGGAGTAAATAAATTTCCTCCTTGAACTACAAACAAATTTGCATTACTTGCTTCTGCTAAATTACCGGAATGGCTCATTAACAATGCATTATGATAGCCTTGCTGGCGAGCATATTTAGTAGCTAAAATATACGGTAAGCTATTGCAGGTTTTGATAGTAGAGATAGCCGAAAAATGTAACTTAATTCCCTCATAAACAGCTAATTTCTGAATAGCATTGAGGTCATAGGTTTCTAAGTCAAAAGGAGCAATATCGGCATAAAAGGTAGCTTCATCTTGCATCGGAGCGTACACACCAGAGCCAGACCGATACACTTGATACCGAATTTTCCCCCCAAAAAAAACTTTGTTATGATAACATAATTGTTCTAATTGACTGATAAACAGACTCTCATTAAACCAATCCGGAAGTTCTATGCCCAGTATTCTAAGCCCATTTGTCAAACGCTTATAGTGATGTGAAACAAATAATGGTCTTCCTTGAATGACCCGAATGCTTTCAAAAACGCCGTCCCCAAATCGAAAAGCTCGGTTATCTAAGGTTTGCGTAATAGATGAGGCTGTAGCAAACTCTCTATTTAGCAAAACTACCGATTTAGGGTTGTTGCTGCTCATAAACAGTCTTAGTTAGCCATTAATTGAACAAATTTTTGGAATAAATAATGGCTATCATGTGGGCCGGGAGAAGATTCAGGATGATATTGTACAGAAAAAAAAGGTTTATCTCGAATGATAATTCCCTCAACCGTATTATCGTTTAGGTTGATATGACTTAGCGACACTTCTGCGGATTTTTTAAGAGAATCCATCGAGATTGCAAAGCCGTGATTTTGGGAAGTTATTTCAGACAAGCCGGTTTGTAAATTTTTTACCGGATGATTTAATCCACGGTGTCCGTTAAACATTTTATAGGTTTGTAGCCCAAAACTCAACCCAAGCAGTTGATGCCCCATACAAATCCCAAAAATCGGTTTATCTTGTTTGGTCAGTTCTTGAACTGTTTTTAACGCATAATTCATAGCGGCAGGGTCTCCAGGTCCATTGGATAAAAAATAACCGTCAAATTGATAGATTAAAAGTTCTGATATAGAAACATTGGCAGGGAAAACAGTTACGCGGCAGCCATACATATTTAGCATTGTTAAGATGCTGCGTTTAATCCCAAAATCTAATGCAGCCACATGATAGGGAGCCGTTTCGTCCCCCACAGTGTAAGGGCAAGAGGTGGTTACGGCGGAAGATAATTCTAACCCGTCCATAGCCGGGCATTGGGATAAATATGCTGCTAATTCTGACACATTATCGGTTTCTGTGCTTATAACAGCATTCATCGCGCCTTGATTTCGGATATGCCGAACCAATGAACGTGTGTCTATTTCATCAATAGCAATAATTTTTTGATCTTTAAAATATTGAAATAGAGATTTTTGCGCATCAATTCGGGAGAAATTATGGGAGAAAGACCGGCAGATTAATCCATTTATCTGAATCTTGCTACTTTCTTGCTCTGCATCACAGGTTCCATAATTTCCGATGTGTGGGTGTGTGCACAACACAATCTGACCGGCATAAGACGGGTCTGTAAATATTTCTTGATAACCGGTCATTCCGGTATTAAAGCACAACTCGCCCCATTTGGTACCGGATAACCCAACCGAGCGTCCGCGCCAAAGAGTACCATCTTGTAGGTACAAGCAGGCTACTTCCGGCATAGTTTTATCAGAATAAATTCTTTTGGTCTGGTAGAGGCACGGCCTTGTAATCAGGATATTTTCCCTGACGTAACTCCGCTACCAAGGTGTCAAAAGATTCTGGTGTCATACTATGCGTAATCCTGCGATTGTGAACTTGGCAAACCGGTGCAGTATCACAGGCTCCTAAGCATTCGGCTTCCCGTATGGTAAACATTTTGTCTGCCGAACGCCCGTTTTCATCTAACTGTAATACTCGTTTTGCGTATTCATATAACGTATCCCCGCCACATTCTCCGCAGGTAAAACAAGTGCAAATCTCTAATAAAAAACTACCTACTTCTTGCTTTAAATACATTGTGTAAAAAGAAGCTACACCGTAAACTTGCGCAAAAGGAAGTTCCAAAGTATCTGCTACTAACTTAATTACACCCATCGAAAGCCAGCCATATTTTTCTTGTGCTATCCACAAAGCAGGCATTACTGCTGACCTTGTAGAAGGATATTTAGATTTATGGAAGGCTATTTGCTTAAGTTCTTCTTCAGTAAACTCATAATGCCCCGCATCGTCAAATATTGGATATGCTACTGAACCGTGTCCCATTTCTTTACTAATCGCGGCAAATCTACATAAACTTTGTTCAACTACCCCACAAAGTGAGGAATTTTCATCCAAAAATTAACTTTATACTAAAGTAATCCCGATTTAGAACTATCAAGGAATTAATTTTGATAAAAATTGTTATCTCTAATTTAGTTTGTAAAGTCATTCCTTCTTACCAATTACTGAACCACAAGCAACTATTTTTTCACTAAATATGTCTTTATCGTTATTACAACCCGGATTTAAAGCTCCTGATTTTCAAGCCAAAACACAAACAGGGCAGGATTTAAAACTTTCTCAATTTTTGGGGCAAAAGATAGCTCTCTATTTTTACCCAAAAGATGACACCCCCGGCTGCACCAAACAAGCCTGCAACCTAAGAGATAATTACACAGCATTATTGAAAAATAATATTCAAGTTATCGGCGTAAGTATAGATTCGGCTGATTCGCATCAAAAATTTATCACCAAATACAACTTGCCATTTCCCTTAATTACGGATAGCGACCAAGCAATAGTGCAGCTATATCATGTGTGGGGTGAGAAAAACAACTATGGCAAAAAGTATATGGGCACTCATAGAGTTACGTACCTTATTGATGAACAAGGTATAATTCAGCATGTTTTCCCCAAAGTGCAGACAGAAAATCATGCTGAACAAATTCTGCAAGCTGCATTAGCCCCAAAACCTTAAAAATATTGCTTCTTTAACTTATAAAGATGTTTTTTTGTTTGATAAAATTTAAATTTGCGCAAAAGAAAAAAATACAACCATTATGAGGTCAATTTTAAACCAATCCGCAGTAATATTTTGCTGGATATTGCTGGGATTTTCAGCCTTTGGGCAGTCTGCAACTCCTACCGGAGTTCCAAGACTCCAGATAAACTCTTGCTTAGAGCCATTTTATCACGGTGTTGCATCAGGCGACCCTACCTCCAGTAGCGTGATGATATGGACGCGCGTTACTCCTACCAACGGAACACCTGACAGTATCTTAGTAACCTACAAAGTAGCTACCGATACAACCTTTGCAACCGTAGTATCTTCCGGAAGCTATCAAGCCAAACCAGACCGTGATTATACCGTAAAAGTAGATATAACCGGCCTGCAAGCAGGAACTTTCTACTACTATCGGTTTGAATCTGATGCTAAAAAATCCCTAATTGGCCGTACCAAAACAGCCCCCGTTGGAGGAATTAATAACGCACGTTTTGCCGTTGTTTCTTGTGCAAATTATGAAAGCGGATTCTTTAATGTTTATCGTAAGATATTACAACGCAATGATATTGATGCCGTTTTGCACCTGGGAGATTATATCTACGAATATGGAACCGGCGGAATGAGTTCCAACTTACAAGGACGTGAAAAAACACAACCTGAACATGAAATCATTACCTTAGATGATTACCGCACACGTTACTCTCATTATCATTTAGACCCTGAATTAAGTGCGCTTCACCAACAATTTCCTTTTATTACTGTTTGGGATGACCACGAAAAAGCCAATGATGCATACCGAGATGGCGCACAAAACCACGATTCCACAGAAGGCGATTGGTACGTTCGTAAAGCCGGTGCCAATAAAGCCTATGACGAATGGCTACCCTTACGCCTCCCAAATTCAAATGACCCAGCTATTATCTACCGAAAAATAGAATACGGAGATTTAATCAATCTCTATATGATGGATACCCGCTCAGAAGGACGTGATAAGCAGGTAGCTCTTGGTGCCCCAGAACTTAATGATACAACCCGAAAAATTATATCCCAAACTCAATACGATTGGCTAATGACGAACATGAAGTCTTCTACCAAAACATGGAATATTCTGGGACAGCAAGTGATGATGATGCCACTGCGGGTATTTGGCACAGCCGTAAATTTAGACCAATGGGACGGCTATCCGTTTCAAAGACAAAAACTTTGGAATGACATCTTAGATAATAACATCAAAAATATCGTTGTTTTAACTGGAGATATTCACACGGCTTGGGCTGGCGATTTACCGGCAAGAAGCTATAACTCCTCTACCGGAGCCGGTTCCGCAGGCGTTGAATTTGTAACTACCAGCGTAACATCACCCGGAAGCCCAATACCCGGAAGCACAGCCATCATCAAAACACAAAATCAGCACATGAAATTTACTGAACTAACCAAAAAAGGGTACGTTTTATTAGACATTACACCCAGCAAAGTTCAAGGAGATTTTTACTTCGTAAATACCATTAACACCCCAGACGAAGGGGAAACTTTTGCAGAAGGCTGGTATGTAGATAATAACACCCGATTTCTGAAAAAAGCAAACGCAGCTTCTACCGCTCAGTTTGTAAATCCGCCATTAGCTCCCACCTGTATTGTTCCAACAGGTCTTGACGCAGACTCACCGGAACTTATTGTGGTAGGTACTTGGCCAAATCCATTTACCAAAAAATTCGTGATTCAATATTCTTTAGATGTAGTTCAGCCTGTTTCCATTGAAATATTAGATTTAGCAGGAAAAGTAATTTATGCTGAAAACTACGGGAAGATACCTGCCGGTGTTAATTATGCTGAAGTCATTGCCGAAAACCTGCCAAATGGCGTTTATCTATTCAAAATGACTGCCGGAAAAACCCAAATTACCCGAAAAATAATCAAACAGTAATTCTAATAAACCAAATTATTTAGCATAAATCGCTGGCATATATTTGAGATAAAAATATTTTTAAATATTTTACTCAAATATATGCCAGATGTATTTAAAAAACACTTAACTTGCGCTAAATTTTGGTACTATTATTGTTACATCCGATAAAATAAAATATTTTATATGAAAAAATTGCTTTTAATACTTAGCCTGTTTTTCTTTTCTGTTTCAGTCTTTGCCGGTGGTGATTCTTATCAAGTTTTGCACGTCAAAGGAACTATCATGGTGAAAGCATCTGGAAAAATCCTTAAACCCGGAGATATGATTAGCTCTGAAGATCAATTAGTATTCAGAGGTGATGCAATGGCTGCGGTAATTAGCCCACAAAAAGGGCGTTTTGTAATGAAAAGCGGCCCAGCCGCAAATGCCAATAGCGAAATTGTAGCATACGTAAAATCCAGTATTTCTCCAGCCAGTAGTAAACTAAGCACCCGAAAAGGACTGATTAACAACTCATTAGACCTCAAAAAGTATTTTGATGAAGGAAAAACACCTGTTGTTGTTACCGGAAAACTTGCCATAAGTGTAAATGCAAGCACCTTTCCACTTGATAATGACCACTTCTTTTACATCCGCTACAAATACAAGGGTGAAGATGTTAATAAGCAGTTAGAGTTTCAAAACGACAAGTTTTTTGTAGAAAAACAAAACCTCTTTTCTGTTGATGGTAAGCCGATTGCAGAATCAGACATAACCGGCCCTCTAACCTTATTTTACTTCCACAAAGAAGTTTCTGACCCAATATCAGTCGTTCAATTTAGCTTTCCTATTCCAGAAGAATTAGCGCAACAAATCAAAATGATTAAAAATGCAAATGCCGGAAAATCTAAAAAAGAAACCTTAGATGAAATCTACGCCTTTGTTTCGGAAACCTATGGCACACCAGACCAAGAAGCCATCGAAGTAATTTATGATGGCATCAAGTAAAACCTAAAAAAACAAAACCTACTAAAATTCCAACGGCCTTATTAAACTATAAGGCCGTTGGAATTTTATGATAATCAGTTATATTGTTGTAATCTTTGCGTAGCGGGAAACCCTCCCAATCTTTTGGCATCAAGATACGCTCTAAATTCGGATGATTCTCAAAATAAACGCCCAATAAATCATAGGCTTCCCGCTCATACCAATTTGCAGCAGCCCAAATCGAAGTTACACTGGGGATACTCGGCAACTTTTCCGAATTACAACCTTTAGTAGCCCTTGTTTTTAAAACCCAAAAAGTTCCATGAGAAATTGATTGCAGATGATAAACAGTTTCTATAAAATCCGGATAATCCACAGCAGTTAAGCAACTTAACACTTCAAATGAAGTTGTCTTTTCTGTGTGTAAAAAACTGCAAACTGAAATTAACTGATTTGCTGGAACCAGAAATGTGGTTTGGGAATGTGGTAACGGAGTTTCAGGCGAAATTAACTGAACATCCGGAAAATGCTGCATGAAATAGTCTATTAAGTTCATGGATGTTTTTTATTAGAAAGAGATACCTGTGTATGCAAGCTCTGGGCAATTTGAACCAGTGTGCTAATACTCGAAATACTCGGGACAAGTGTAGTTGTTGGTAAAAATTGAAAAAACTGCTTCTTTTCAACTGCCTGCAAATTATCTAATACCGGATAGGTACTGATTAAATTTGCCAAAAATTGGTCATTAGAGGCTAAAATCAGTAAATATTCGGGATTCCATTTGAGCAACGAATCTGCTTGTATCGCGGTAAAAGATCCGTGTATATTTTCATTTGCCGGCCTTCCCCCCAAGTTCGGTAACTGCTCTACAAGCCAATGGTTTTTCCCTAAAGCTCCCAAAGGTTCAATGCTAAAAAGCCCAATAACAGAATATCTAACTAACTCTTTGGTTTGTAATGTTATACCTTTCCAGATATTTTGTAGAGAATCTTGTAATACTTTTGCTTCTTGGATTTTAGCCGTTAGTGTCCCTATCTTTTGGATATTTCCCCAAACATTATCCAGATGTTCAATTTGAAGCGTAATAACAGGGATGTTTTGCCTTTTCCAAAAGCCTATATTGGGTTTTTCATCTGGTAAAAATGAACTTAAACCATATACCACACAATCGGGGTTCAGAGTGGTTAATTCTGCTTCTGCCTGAATATTACCGGGAGTAAAGCGAACAACAGACTCCGGAAGGTTACCTCGATAGCTATCTGAAACAGCTACCAACTGATCTGTAAGCCCCAAAGCAACAAAGACTTCTGTGAGCTGTGCCGAAAAAGAAATAATCCGAAGTGGAGGCTTAGATAAAACTATTTCCTGCTGAATATCATCTTTAAAACGTATTGTGAGTAAAGGAGCATCTTCAATAGCCTTTAAATCAGTACGTTTACAAGAGATTAAGTATATTCCAAGAAGCAATATCTTGCTTAGAAAAAGTAAGTTTCTCTTGCCAAAAATCATCTTTTATAATAAGAACTTACAAAGATAGCAACGAAAACGGTTAAACAAAGTCTAACTGATTTTAAGAATGGGATAGGTTCATCAAGGTATTTTGATTCCTATTATCAAAATATCATCGCGCTGCTCTTTATCTCCCTTCCAATCTCTGATGGTTTCATACAAGAGTTTTTTCTGCTCCTCCATTGTCATAGCTTGGTTGTTAAACAATATCTCTGAAAGTGTTTTCGAGGAGAGTTTTCTATTTTTTTCGCCTCCGTCTTGGTCTGAGTAACCGTCTGTAAATAAATAGATAATATCTTTGGAGAATATTGGGATGGTGTGATTTTCATATACTTGTTCATCGCTGCTATCACCTCCTATGGAGGCTTTTGTAGGAATGATTTTTATGATTTCCGGTTCTCCTTCTCTGATTAACCAAAACGGCCTATTAGCTCCGCTATACTCCAATAGATAGTTTTCTAAATCAATACTGCAAAGGGCGATGTCCATTCCGTCTTTTACCTTTGTGAAGTTATCTGCTTCTTCATGGTGCTTAAATAAGCGTTTGATTCCTTTATTGGTTATAGATAATATTTCACCCGGATTATCGGTTATTTCTGATGCTGCATCAAGTTTTCCGGAGCAAATCATGCTGGTGAGCGCACCGGGTACACCATGCCCCGTAGAATCTGCTGCCGCAATCAGTATTTTTTTAGGTGTTTTATGAAACCAATAAAAATCTCCGGCCACAATATCTTTGGGCATATACAAAACAAATGAATTTGGAATACAGGCTGTTATTTCCTCGATACGCGGCAGCAGTGCATACTGAATCCGCTTCGCATAGTTAATGCTGTCAGTAATCTCCTGTTGCTTTTGAAGTACTAACTTCTTTTCAACTTCTAATTGTGTGTTTTTTTCTAAAATTAGTTTTTCGGCTATTTTTCGTTCTGTTATATCCCTAAGAATACCGGTGAAGTAATATTCTTCGCCGTCTTGCCAAGCAGAGAGGGTTAGTTCTATGGGAAATTCTATGCCATTTTTTCCGATAGCAGCAACTTCAACCGGCTTTCCCATTGTTCTAAGCGTTTTGGTTGAAAGAAAATTTTCAACTCCTTTTAGATGTAATTCTTTAAATCTATCGGGAATAATTAGCATAACTTTTTGACCTGTTGCCTCTTCTGATGAGTAACCAAACATTCTTTCTGAGGCTTTATTCCATGAGCGTATTATGTGATTAGAATCAATATAAATAATCGCGTCATTTGAAGATTCTAAGATAGCTTTCATCCGTGCGTCAGAAGATTTTCTTTTCGTAATATCTCTGATAATGCCGGCAAAATATAGTTTCTTGCCATCTTTCCAACTTGAAAGCGTTAGCTCAATAGGAAATTCAGTACCATTCTTTTTTAGGCCGGAAACCTCAACAGGGCTTCCCATAATCTTGGGTTTTTCTGTCTGAATATAGTTTTCAACCCCGCGTATATGCAAATCCTTATACTTATCGGGGATTATTGTCATGACTTTTTTGCCGATAATTTCATCCGCAGTGTAGCCAAACATTTTTACGGCAGCTTTATTCCATGATAATATTGTATGGTTCGTATCAATGGAAATGATAGCATCAGAAGAAGTCTCTGCAATCAACTGATACTTAGACTTAGAAAATATATCATCAATTATTGACATACGGAAAGTATTTTAGTAATAATTCTAGGGAAAAAAGTAATATAGTATCAAAAATAACTCTGCAAAGATAATAGGATTGTTAAAAAACAACTGTTTTTTTAAAATAATAATTATACACAATCAACAATAAGATCTTTTAAGCTATTATGATTTTTTTACTAAATTATTTGAATAAATGCCACTCTATTATTTTGAAATTAATTTTTATATTTTGATATTATTTTAGTAATATTATTCGTATTTAATACTTAGCTAAAAATGGGTATTTTATTTATTTGGTAAAAGTCTTTAGGTTGTTTTAATTGTTTATTTAATTGCTTTCTGGCTTATTCAATTTACGGGTTGGGATTTATGGGGTGTAAATCCGTATAATTTTTGCTAAATATTTAGAGTAAGATAACGTAATAACGTGTAAATTTGCGGCCTAAATGAAACGCCGTAATAATGAGTTCGGACTTGTTTATTCTACTGACCCTGATTGGCAACCGGAAACACCCGATGCGGAATCAGTAGAGCCAATACTTCCTGCCCAGCAAGATTTACGCATTACTTTGGATAAAAAACTAAAAGGAGGCAAACAAGCTACTGTCATTTATCGTTTTTTGGGTAGCGAAAACGAATTGACGAGTTTAGCTAAGCACCTCAAAACCGTTTGTGGCTGCGGGGGCACAGCCAAAAATGGTGAAATTATCCTACAAGGTAACTGCTTAGATAAGGTAAAAATAGAACTTACCCGACTTGGGTACCGATTCAAGATTGCCGGCATCTAACTACTTCACATGAAAAAATTATCAAAATTTCTTAGCAGTATATTTACTTCTAACAGCACCAACGAATCTCAAACAACAAAACTACTGGCTATTGACGGCGAATTTGTTAGGCCAGGCCAAGTTCCTACCGAAATCCTCAAAAACATAGCTAACTATCGTATCTTAGTTTTTTTAAAAGACAAAAATCAAATGCCGGCATGGAACGCCGTATTTGTGCATCAAAAATCC
The DNA here is from genome assembly GCA_026932145.1 of Bacteroidia bacterium. Taxonomy (NCBI): domain Bacteria; kingdom Pseudomonadati; phylum Bacteroidota; class Bacteroidia; species Bacteroidia bacterium. The sequence goes on along the minus strand of JAIXKT010000007.1, from coordinate 447,674 downwards.
GAGTTCATAATACTTCAAAACCCCGAAGCAAAAACATCTTCTCTACTCACCTACCACGTTGTGTGGGAAACAGCTTTTCACAAATACGCCTTCGTTTCTATCGTAACCGGAATTTCTACACTGAAAAATATTACTCCTTTCTTTAAACTACATAATGTTGAATCCGTTGTACATTATATTTCAGAGGAAAATAAATTCAACCGAAATAAAACCCGAACCAATGAAAGAAATCCTACCCATAAAAACGGCTCAAACGTAGAAGAACAAACTAATAATAAAGATAATACGCCACAAAACACCGTAAAAGAAGTTCATAAAAACCCTCATAAACAACAGCAACCCAAAGATAATAAGCCAAAAGTAGAAACCTTAAACTCTAACCAACCGGATTTACAAGAAAACAAAACACCAGCTCCTGTAAAAGTTCCTGCCACAGACAAAAAAACGGCTTTACCCAAAAATACTGAACTAAATCCAGACAAAAAGCCGGCTTTACCAAAAACCATAGAAATAGATAAAGAATTGGTAACGAAATTTTTAGAGCACCTACAAAAACAAGTTGAGCTAAATGTTCCAATCCGGAAAGGATATATCGGTACTTTGGTAAATCAAGCAACAAGTAAACCCTCCGTTGAAGTTTTTCAGGGAGGTGTGAACGCCTTGGTTGCATTTTTGGTTCAGCATAAATGTATTACCGAAATAGACCGGCAAACCTGCTCTTTTATCAACTGGCCGAATATAGAACTTTTTAACCAATATTCTGTTTCAAGCACACACAATAATTCAAGTGCAATTCAGCGGCCTCGTAACCCAAACAACCGAAGACGGCCACCTGCTCAAGATACCCAAAAAGACGAATGATTTCTTCGCTTAAAACCTTTGTGGGCTTAGGTTTCTGGATAATATTGATGATGAGCATATACTCATGCCGTAAAGACCCCGCCAATCCAAGCCAAGACACTACCTGCCCACAAATCAGTGGAGATACAACCAACGTATCTTACAGTTTAGCGATAAAGCCGATATTCGAAAAACACTGCATCTCCTGCCACCAGCCGGGAAATTCTATGGGAAATATACTCCTAAATAGCTACCAAAATGTTCAAACAGTTGCCCTTAACGGAAAATTAGAAGGCGTTATTATGCGTAAATCGGGTTACACACCGATGCCCCCCAGCCAAACTTTACCTGCTTGTCTAACCAATCCTATTTTAACATGGATTCATGAAGGCAGCCGAAATAACTGACGACCTGCCAACTTTTCAGGCAAGATATAACCCAAATACATCAGAATTATCCTTAAACGAAGATGATAGTATTCATGCTATCAAGGTTTTACGGCTAAGTTCAGGGAGTTTCTGTTTTACTACTGACGGCAAGGGCGGGTTTTGGAAAACACAGATAAATCAGATAGACAAAACAGCTCAATTGCAGATTATCGAATCATTTCCGGATTTTGGAGAGGCTAACTACCAACTCCGCTTAGTTGTGGGAATGATTAAACATCAGCAACATTGGGAATGGCTATTAGAAAAAGCTACCGAAATAGGCGTTTCCGAAATTATTCCAATATATTGCAAACATACAGATAAGTATGTGAAAATTAATCTATTACGTTCTGAAAAAATATTATGGTCTGCACTCAAGCAATGCAGACGTAGTCGGCTACCAATACTCCACAATCCTATCACTTTTATTGATTGGCTAAATACAGAAAAAGATCTAACTGGCTGTTGGTTAGCTCGACAAGGGGCAGTTCCCTTTTCAATTCATAGTTCCAACCCCAAATTCAGCACTTGTATAATTGGGCCGGAAGGAGATTTTTCCCAAGAAGAAATCAAAAAAATGAAAGATGTAGGTTTTCCTACTTTTAGTATTGGGAAAAACAGACTCCGAACCGAAACAGCAGCCTTCATTGCCTTAACGTATATGAATATAGCTAATAACCAGCACTATAGCTGAAAATAATAACGAATAGCAATCCACCAATTACTGGCTTTTTCCATATCCGTAACTAACTGAGAACGGCTGTAATTCAATGGGTTAAAATCATGTCCTGAATGGCTATACAATTTTTGAATATTGTGAATAGCAACATAACCGGAAAGTAACAACATTGCCAAAATTGCTAAAAAAAGACTTTTGGATTTACTGTTAATCTGCGTTTTTGTTATCTCAATTACTTGTTGGTGTGCCTTGCGAAACTCTCTAAAAGCCAATTCTATATTTTGGCCGGTAGCCAAAGTCTGTATGCCTGCACGTGAGTCTTCATAAATATCCAACAAATCATCCAATAGCTGAATAGCAGCACCTAAGTTGTAAAACAAGCGTTCCGTTTCTGGATTTACCGGAAAAGGCAACGTAACCAAAAATAACAACATCGAACGCCCCCCTTTTTCAAGGGTAATTTGCTTTATTTCTGAAACCGATAAAGATTGATGCTGAAGTTTACTTTTTGTCTGAATATCAATTACTTGTGAAATAGTTTGGTGAAAAACAACTGGCTGTTTTACGAGTCCTAAAATTTTTTTCCAAAGAAATAACGTCAGTTCTTCGTGCGTATTTTGAGGTTTATATTGGTTTGGCGAATTTAAAAGATTGGAAAGATTTTGCAGTGCATCTTTTTTTGAGGTTTCATAAAACTCATCAATCAACGGTGTGATTGCGGCTAAATACACCTGCAATGAAAGTTCTATATGGGAAAGTTTTTTTCCATATAAAGTTGCGGTATTATGGCTTATAAAAATCGGTACTAAGGTAGCATAACTGAGGATTTTTTTCTGCCCAATTTCTTTTAGCGTTCCGTCATCATGCTCAAAAAAAGATTCTATTATTGGTATTAGGTGTTTTTTTAACCAACGCTTATGCTTTTCAGAAGTATATAAAACCCACACAAAAGCCTGAAAACCAACCAATAGCTTTTGTATGGCTTTGACTGGTTGTATCATTGCAAAGTACTTAGTTCAGCTTTGAATTCAGCAGAAAATCACAATCATTAAAGACATCTTGGATTTTAGAGTAAACAGAATCCATTTGTGTTAAATGTGCGCGATGTTCTTTCAGAAATTCGGTTAGTTCGGGATCTATTTTACCGCGTTCTTTTTGCTCTCCATAGCGAGTATAAACAGCCATTAGATGCAAATTATATTGAAACCATTTAGCAGTAAGCTCTTTAAATTGTGAAAAAGCGGTATCATTAAATTTCCGAATGGTAACAACAGCCTGTGTAGCAGCCGTTTTATTATCCCGAATTTTAGACGGATATTTAAGAACATCAATCCATTGGTCTAACTTCTGGCGATATTCTTCCATATTTTCAGATAATTTATTTAGTATTGGCTTTTGGCTGGCCATTAAAGCAAGCATTTCTTGTTGCTTAGTTTTAAAACTACTCCCGTCATTAGGTTGAGCAAGTAATAAGAATTGCGTCCCGCAGAATAAGAGGCAGAGAAAATATCTAAAAAAAAACATTGCCGCAAAGTAACAAAACTAATTATTTCAGTTGAGAAAAATAGATGAAGTTTAGCCGAAAAACAAACTCTTTTTGGGAATAATGTAACCAAACTGCATAACTTAGTTTAACTTTGCAAGTATAAAATGATGTAGTGTATGGGTTTACCGTTGTTTACAGAAGAGCAGGAAATGTACCGCCAATCTTTGCGGCGGTTTATTGATTCAGAAATACTCCCTAACGTTCAGCATTGGGAAGAAGAAAAAATTTGTGAACGTTCTATTTTTGAAAAAATGGGCAAGTTAGGCTTCATTGGCCCTAATTTTCCTTCAGAATATGGCGGCGGCGGAATGGACTTCTGGTCTGCGGTGATTTTTTCCCAAGAAATAGCTTATGCAAACTGTGGTGGGCTGGCAATGTCCTTATTTGCACACACTTACCTACCTTTGCCGCTTATTAACGCTATTGGCACAGAAGACCAAAAACAAAACTACCTCAAACCGGCATTGCAAGGTCAAAAAATTTGTGGATTAGCGATTACCGAACCCAGTGGCGGCTCTGATGTCGGCGGAATGAAAACATTCGCAAAGGACATGGGAGACCATTACCTCATCAATGGTTCTAAAATGTGGATTACCAACGGAACACTGGCAGACTTTATCGTACTATCTGCCAAAACCGGCGAAGGTTATGACCTGACCTTGTTTATTTTTGACACTAAAACACCCGGATTCCAAGCTATTCCCGTAAAACACAAACTGGGGATGCACACCTCAGATACCAGCCAACTCTTTTTTGAAAACTGTAAAGTACCTAAAACAGCCGTATTGGGAATGCCCAGTATGGGATTTTACTATTTGATGAATAATATTCAGGAAGAAAGGTTAATTGCTGCGGTTATGTCCACATTCAGTGCGGAATGGGCTTTTGAAAAAGCTAAAAAATATTCCCGCGAACGCGAAAGTTTTGGTAAACCACTGGCAAAGTTTCAGGTTATTCGTCATAAACTATCTGAAATGGCCGTAAGCCTTGAAGCCTGTAAAGCACTGACCTTTGAAGCTATTCATCAATTTATGGCTAACGGAAGTACTGCTACTAAAGTTATAACCATCGCTAAATTATTTGCTACCGAAAATAGTATCAAAATCATTGACGAAGCGCTACAGATTCATGGCGGATGGGGATATATGGAAGAATACGGCTTAGCAAGAGCTTGGCGTGATGCCCGCCTCACTACGATTGGTGCTGGAACCTCTGAAATCATGCACGAAATAATCTCTAAACTCGTCATTGACGAAGTTCAGCACGAACGGCAGCTACTCCGCTAATTGTTTGTAGCCCAGAAACACTAAAATAAACCTATGTCTCTAAATTAGAGAACATCGGTTTATTTTAGTATTTCTTGGGTTTTGCAAAAGCACTATAAGCAATAACAGCACTTTTACCTATCAATATACCAACAATATCAGCAATAATATCTCCTATTGATGCTACCCTAAACGGTAAGAAGGACTGCATTACTTCAATTAAAATACCGTACAAAAAGCAGCATAACAGATGTAGCATCCAATGCCCCTTAGGCCATGCTTGTTTTATCAAAACAATCATTACGGCAAAAGCCATAATATGATTTGTTTTATCCCCTCCGGGGATTTCCGGAAGTGATATAGGCCAAGTAGCTAAAACCGTAATAATGAGGACATAAATCCCAAATATAATTTGCCAAAGGCGTAAGGTAAACTGCAACAATATTATTTCTGTAAAAGTTAATACTGTTTATATGTCGAATTTTATTCCTTGTGCTAATGGAAGGGTATCCGAAAAGTTAATTGTGTTTGTTTGGCGGCGCATATACCATTTCCAAGCATCTGAGCCGGATTCTCTGCCTCCTCCGGTTTCTTTTTCGCCCCCGAAAGCACCTCCGATTTCTGCTCCGGAAGTACCGATATTTACATTAGCAATACCGCAATCTGAACCCTCTGCACTTAAATATAACTCTGTTTCTCGGATGTTATTTGAAAAAATAGCAGATGATAACCCTTGCGGAACATCGTTTTGCATCCGAATAGCCTGGTCAAGGGTATCATATTGCATCAGATATAAAATAGGTGCAAAGGTTTCCTCCTGAACACTTTGAAAATGATTTTGGGCTTCTACCAAAGCCGGCACTACATAACAAGGTGATCCATATTGTTTTGCATCTAAGTGTTTCCCGCCAAATAATATTGTACCACCTTCTTGAACTACCGCTTTAAGTCGGTGTTGCATTGCATTTACGGCTTGTTCGTCAATCAATGGAGAAATTAATATATTGCTATCCAATGGATTACCAATTCTATGTTCTAAGGTTTTGTATGCAGATAGTAATGTGGTTTTTACTTTTTCATAGATAGAATGGTGAATAAAGATTCGGCGCGTTGTGGTACAGCGTTGGCCGCAAGTGCCTATTGCGCCAAAAAGTATCGCTGGGATAGCCAATTTGAGGTCGGCGTGTTCTGTTAAGATAATAGCGTTATTACCGCCTAATTCCAACAAGGCGCGGCCAAAGCGTTCTGCTACGGTTTTGCCTACGGAACGCCCCATTCGGGTAGAACCGGTTGCCGAAATTATGGGAACGCGCTTGTCGGCAGCTAACCACTCTCCTACTGCTCTATCTCCAATAATTACGTTAAAAAGGCCTTCCGGCAAGTTGTTTTTTTTCAGTACCTGCTGTAGTAACTTATGGCAAGCTAATGCCGTGATGGGTGTTTTTTCAGAGGGCTTCCAGATAACCGGATTGCCGCAAACGGTGGCTAACATAGCGTTCCATGACCAAACAGCTACCGGAAAGTTAAAGGCAGAAATAACGCCGCAGATTCCAAGCGGATGCCATTGCTCATACATCCGGTGTTTTGGGCGCTCAGAATGCATCGTTAAACCATATAACTGGCGCGACAGACCTACTGCAAAATCACATATATCAATCATTTCCTGAACTTCGCCAAGCCCTTCTTGATAAATTTTTCCCATTTCATAGGAGACGAGCCAGCCAAGAGGTTCTTTGTATTCCCTGAGAACTTCGCCGTATTGCCGCACTATTTCTCCCCGTTTGGGAGCAGGAACAGTGCGCCAGTATTCAAAGGCTTTTGAAGCCGTTTCGATAACTGTTTCATAGCTCATGCGGGTACACATACGTACCGTTCCTATCTGGTTGGCATCTACCGGAGAGTAACTCACCAAGGTTTCACCATCTGTATGAATGTCTAAAGAACCGGTAGTTACACCAAATTCTTCTGATTTAAGCCCAAGTTTGGATAAAACAACGTCTAATGATTGCACGGATATATTTTTTGCAAAGTTACAAAAAGATAAGTCTCAAGATTGTTTTTTCTATGGCGTGATAGTTTCCAAGATAATTTAAAGTTATCTTTTAGGTACAAAAAAACAGATAATTGCGAACATTATGAGACTTGGTTCATACTATCTATTTTTAATTTTTAACTTTGCTGCAAGATGTTCAGAATCGGAATATTTTTCTTTATCGTTATTTTGGCAGGAGTTTTTGGCTGCAAAAAAGGCAGTTTATTAGAAAATAATCCACCGGATACCAAGATTTTTTTGGATAGCGTTGCGTTATCTGGCCCTCAGCGTTTAAATAGTATTGTCTCTTTGTATTGGCAAGGGTCAGACATTGACGGGTGGGTTACCGGTTATGAAATATCGCTAAATAATCAAGATTGGTTTTTTACCACCAGACGGGATACCAGCATTCAATTTTTGATTCCACAAGGCCAAGATACCACAGATATTCATTTTTGGGTGCGTTCTATAGATAACTTTCAGATGCGAGACCCCTCTCCTGCTTATTTGCGTATTCCCATCAAAAATACTCCTCCGGTAGTAGCCTTTGATTCTACATTGTATCCCTATGATACAGTGCTTTCGGTTGTTAGTTATCAATGGTCTGCAATAGATTTAGATGGAAATTCTACCATAACAGAAGTTCAAATTCGGGCAAATGACGGCCCTTGGATGAATTTAGATATTAATCAAACCCTGATTTCATTCGTAGCAGAAAACCCTGCTTCAGTAGGCATCGGAGAGGCACTTGTTTATCCTAAAACAACCGGAAAGCCGCTATCTACTACGCTATCTAATTGGAATAATGGTGGTTGGAACACATTATACATACGAGTAAGAGACCAAGGCGGGTTGTATTCACAGCCGGATACAGCAAAAACGATCTTTGTGAAACCCAAAACCAGCAATTTATTGGTCATAGATAATTCCCCGATTAATCCACGAGCCATAAATACTTATTCTCCTATTCTAAATAACGTTTGGGGTAGCTATGATTATTTGGACTATACCAAACCTGCAAATCAATTTAGGTTATTAAATCCGACCTTACTCTTGTTGCTAAATAGTTATTCTGAAGTATTTTGGTTTTCTACGAATAATTCAAGTCAAATTTTGTTGATTGAAAATGCGGAATCAGTTATACAGCAATATTTGAATCAGGATAAAAAACTATTGATGGTAGTTCCGCTACCATCATCAACGCAGGCTGAATCTGCTATATTTCGTTTTGCTCCCTTTGAATCTTTAACACAAACCAGCAATGCCCAGATTGTAAATCAGGGCTTAGTATATCCGGTTTCGGGAAGTGCTGCTTCTTTTCCTACCCTAAAAAATAAAGGCCCCGGGTTTATATCGGGTATCAATCCGGTTATTCAAAAAATCAGTGCAGAGGTTTTGTATCGTGCTGAGTTACAATATTCTGGAAATACATGGACGGATTCTACGGCTGTCATAACAGCATTACGCAATCAAAATAATAACAAGATAAATCAAATCTTTTCTGTTATTCCACTACAAAACTTAGATGGTAATACTAACCTACAAAGTTTTTTTCAGGCCGTAAAAGAATCCTTTGATTGGTAGCGATATTTTAGAATTAGATTATTAAATGGAAAATAAACTATTTTCAATAGCTCAATTAGAGCGAAAGCAATATATGTGGCGTTTTCGTGGAGATAGTATTGTATTCACGAATGGTTGTTTTGACATTTTGCATTTAGGGCACGTAGCGTATTTGCAGCAAGCTCGAAAGCTGGGAAACCGGCTTATTGTAGGTTTAAATAGTGATGAATCAGTTCGCAGACAGGGGAAGTCTGGCGCAATTCGGCCTATTAACCCCGAATATGCCCGAGCAGGATTATTAGCGGCACTATCGTGTGTAGATGCAGTCGTGATTTTTGATGAAGACACTCCCCTAAAACTAATTCAGACCCTTTTACCGGATATATTGGTAAAGGGAGCCGATTACAAACCCGAAGAAGTTGTTGGTTACCAAGAGGTAATAAAAAATGGGGGGCAAGTAATTTGCCTCCCATTAACAGAGGGTTTTAGCACCTCAAAAATAATTACTCAAATATTGGCGAACAAAACAAACTGATAATTGCAGTTAATTTGTTATTCAGCTTCCAATTCTTTTAGCAAAGATTCGTTAGTATCTTCTGAATCCTGTTTGAAGCGGTTGAATATGCTGTTTTTTCTGGGCTTAACGTTAGTGGTGTTTGATAGTGTAAAGTTTGAACGGTTCAGCATTCGATAGACAGTAGCTTGCCCTATATCCAATATTTCGGATACCTTTGGAATATCGTTATCATATTTGGTAAGGTAATGAAGGATAACCTTTGTTTTAATTTGGTCTAATGTTAGGTCTTCTTGCAAAAACTCTGCGAGTGGATTAACGGCGTTTAGCCCAAGATCATTGGCAGTGATAATATTTTCGGAACAAGCCACGCAGGCACGCTCTATAACGGAACGTAATTCACGTAAGTTACCCGGCCAAGTGTAGCGAAGTAATGCTTTTTGCGCATCAAGGCTAATTGTTATCCCTGATAGCAAATTTGATTCTGTATATTGGTTTACAAAATGCCGAGCTAAAAGTAGTATATCATCGTTTCTATCAGATAGTTGCGGGATTTTAATAACCAAACCCATAATTTGATAATAGAGTTCTTCTCTTAGGGTTCCTAATTCACGGCATTTTAGTAAGTCTTTAGAACTTCCAATGATAACCCGGCAGGTAATTGGGACCATTTTATCACTATTCACGCGGCAAAAATGCTTTTCCTGTAAGGCTCTCAAAAGGGCAACTTGAGTAGTAAGTGGAACTTCGGTGATTTCACTGATATAGAGCGTACCATTAGCAGCTAATTCAAATGCTCCCGGCTGGTTAGAGTTTGGTGATCCAAAAGAATCTTTGGAATAACCCCACAAAGCATTATCAAAGTTTTCTTTGGTATAGGCTCCGGGGCTTAGTGCAATGAATTTCCCTTTAACGCTGGGGGTTTCTAAGTGAATCGCTTTGGCTAAGGTTTCCTTTCCTGTGCCAATAGCTCCTAATAATGAAACAGATACATTTGTTTTAGATACTCGGTCTGCCTGACGGAAAATATTGCGCATCGCAGGGCTATTTCCCGTTAAGTTTTCTAAGCGATTATGAAACTCCGTCATTTCTTCTAAACGCTGATTTTCTTGTACTAAAAATATTCTTGAAATCAGGTTTTTTACACTATTTTGCAGCCGAATTACAGCATCCGTCTTTTTTGAAATATAATCATACGCACCATTCTTTAGCAATTCAGAAACAACTTCCGGCTCATCTTGCCCCGAAATTGCTATTACATAAGAATCTGGTAATACTTTCCGAATCTCTCTCAAAACATCTGTTCCGACCATATCAGTCAATAAATAGTCTAAGGTGATAATTTCTGGCCGATATATTTCTAAATTTTGTATGCACTCTTTGCCTGAATTAAATACAAAAATCTCAAGATAGTCTAATGATAATAAAGCATTTTTCAGTGCATTTGCAAAAACGACATCATCCTCTACTATGAAAATACGCATATTAATTTACAATGATAATTTTTTTAGAATTGTTTATTAAAGTCTGTGCAAAATTAAATTTTTTTTTATAATAAAAACAAAAAAATAATTATTTTACGAAATTGAAATGTTTTTTTATGTGTACATTTAGTTACGCAATTTCTAATAGTCAAGAAATTATTTTTACTTCTAATAGGGATGAGCGTTTTTTACGCTCGAAAGCCTTATTGCCAAATATTTATGATTTTGAAAATATTCAGTTAATCTACCCGATAGACCCTGACGGTGGCGGAACGTGGCTGGCTGCATCCAAAAGTAGGGTTATTTGCCTACTAAACGGCGCATTTTTTCCCCATCAACCCAGACCTCCTTACCGAAAAAGCCGTGGAAAAATCGTCTTGGAAAGTTTTAACTATGAAAACCCAACTGTATTTTTAACTCAATATTCTTTGGATAATATTGAACCCTTTACGCTAATTTGGGCAGACTTAAATCAAAATGTTATCTGGGAAATAAATTGGCAACAAAAAGTATTTTTATCTCGGCATGAGCTAACGTCCTCAAAACTATGGGCTTCTGCTATGCTGTATCCTGCCCCAATCCGGAAAGCAAGGAGTGATAATTTCCATCATTTTTTACAAGAACAACCGATTTCTCCCGAAAGTTTATTGAACTTTCATACCCAATGGGATGAAGACCCTAAAAAATCTATTCAAATTCATATTCCAGAATTACTCTCTACCGTTAGTGTTTCTTCCATTGTGGTTACTTCTTCTCAAATTAACTTTTTATATCAAGATTTACTAACCCGTGAATCTAACCTTAATGTACTCAATCGTTAGCATTACTGAATGTCTATGTTAAATAAAAACTCTATTGAGCTATCTGATTACCAATACAATCAAAAAAGAATGGGCTTAATCTTAGCGGAATTAAATAAAATTTATCCTGATGCCCAAACGGAGTTACGCTACCAAAATCCGTTTCAGTTGTTGGTATCCGTTATATTGTCGGCGCAATGCACTGATGAAAGGGTCAATAAAGTAACTCCTGCATTATTTGATACTTTTCCGGATTCCGAAACTATGGCAGCCGCAACCACTGAAATAATTTATCCTTACATTCGCTCTATCTCTTATCCCAATTCAAAGGCAAAAAACCTTGCTGAAATGGCCAAACAGTTGGTTCAAAACCACCAAGGTATTATTCCCAATCAAGTGAGTGAGTTGATAAAACTACCCGGTGTTGGCCGAAAAACGGCACACGTAATTTGCTCCGTTTTATTTGGGATGCCTACATTAGCAGTTGATACCCACGTGTTTAGAATTTCACACCGACTGGGTTTTTCGGCTGGAAAAACGCCAGAAGCCGTTGAAAAAGATTTAATGCGGTTCATAAATCCAGAACAAGTTCATCAGGCACATCATTTGCTGATTTTACATGGTCGGCGGATTTGCATCGCCCGAAAGCCAAAATGTGATGACTGCGCCATAGCACTTTATTGTCCCAAAATATTTGAATAAAAATCAATCAGTTTTTTCTGCTCATATTCCCAGCTCCAAACTTCCTTGTTTTCAGCACTTTGTTTATAAAATAGCTGTAGCTTTTCTCGTAATATCTTTCTCTCTAAGAAAGATATTAGCTCAGTAGTATTAAATCCCAAGTGGTTTTCGGCAGAAAAAAAATTCCAACTTTGAACGTCTGTAAAAATCAACGGAGTTTGGGTCGCTAAATATTCAAAAAACTTAGTGGGTGTTCGGGTAATGATATTTGGCTTGGGGCTATATAAAGCGAAGCCAGCATCAGCTATTGCAATTTGCTGCATAATTTCAGGATAAGGAACAGGCGTTAAGCCCCCAATCCACTTTACTTGGTCTTTTAAACCTAAATTTTGAATCAACAAAACAGCGTTTTCGTAGTCAGAACTATGTGGGCAAAAGCCGGCAATGGTCAAAAAAGCCTCTTCTACAGCTACAATTTGCTTAAATAGATGAATGGCGCTGAAAAGCCCCCACGTTTCCGATAGATTTCCAGTTAAAACAAAGTTTATGTGTCTATTAACAAGTGGTTTGTGTTTTTTTTCTAACTGATTCGGTAGGATACATTTATTCTCAATGATTACAATTTGTTTATTTTTAGGAAAAAATATTGGATAAAAAATCTTTTCGGCTACGGTTATTCCGGCAATTCTCTGCGTAAAAAAATATTCCAATGAACGAACCAAAATAGCAAGCGGCTTTCTAATCCACTTTGGATACGTGTTTTCTGATAAAATATTTTGAAGATAATCTTCATGTATATCATACACGATTTGGGACAATGGCAGCAGCAATATAGCCGGCAAAATAAGTTCGGGAGTGTGCAGTACGTAAAGGTTGGTTTTTAGATTACGCGCTTTCCAGACAACTTGCCAAGGGCGAAAAAAACGTTTCCAGGATGTTCTGTTGATAAATGGAAGCGAGAAAACCTGAATTTCTTGCTGGTAATAGGTTTCTTGTTTTGCGCTGCATCCAATTACAAATACTTGATAACCAGCCTTCTGCTGGCTTATAGCTTGTTTAAAAAAAATGCGGCTGTGAAGAACCGAATTTAGTACCGTTAAATGGCAAATTCGGGCATTATTCATTTTGCAATTTTAAAACTATTGGCAAATAGCTGGCTATTTGCCAATAGAATACTATTCGGGATTATTTTTGCTGGTTTGCGAAACCAAAACAGGTTTGTTGGGTCTTACAAACATCATTCCGCTGACTACAATAGAGTCTCCGGTTTGGATTCCGCTTAGGATTTCGATTTTATTTTCGGATCGGATTCCGGTTTGGATATTCACCATTTCGGCAGTGTTATTTTTGACCCGAATTACTTGTTTGCTTTTGGCATCCGGCAAAATAGCTGCTGTAGGCAACCAGAAAGAGGGTTCTGGTTTGGGCGTTATGACCACCCGGACATACCCTCCGGCGGGTAATACGGCGTTCTGCTGGAGCAACGCACGGACGCGCAGATTACGAGAGTTGTTTTCTAACCTAGTGTCCACCGCCGCAATGCGTGCTGTATATTGCTTAGAATCAATCTCTATTTTTACAGTCTGCCCAATCTGAACGTAAGCTAAGTAACGTTCTGGGACGGTGAAGTCGATTTTTATTGGGTTCGTTTGTTGTAAGGTAGTTAAAACCGTTGTTGGGGTTATATAAGCGCCGTTACTGACAGCTCGAAGCCCTACTACGCCGGAAAAAGGAGCTTTTATGATTGTTTTTTCTATCATAGCTTGGTAGTACAAAACGTCTGCGGCAGCAGTTTCTTTGCTTTGGAGAGCTGCATCATATTCTTGCTGCGTAATAGCTTTCGTTTCTATCAAGTTTTTGGCGCGTGCTTCCGTTTTTTGAGAAAATTCTTGTTGGGCTAAAGATCGTTTGAGTTGTGCTTCATATTCGGCGGCGTTTAGCTTCGCCAAGACAGTTCCGGTAGATACTGATTTTCCCTCTACCTCTGTATTTAGATAGACAATTCTTCCAGATATTTCTGGGCGGATTTCTACAAATTCTCCCGGAGAAACGGCACCGCCAAATTCTAACTCATTAGAAACGAGTTCGGGAGACATTACTTGAACGATTACCGAGGGTGGTTTTCCCTGTCCTTTTTGGGGGGTATTTTTGAGGTCTTTATCAGCATTACTACAACCCCAAGTAAAAATAAGACCGAAAAGTCCTAACTTTATCAAAAGGGCTGCTTCCGCAAAAGATGATTTCATGTATTTTATAGGTACTAAGTTAAAATTTTTTACGCTGTGCTAAATTAGAACCTTTATCTATCAACCAACGGAAGGTTTCAAAATACAGCGTTATGTACATAACAACGGATAAAACCCAAATAAACAAGAGGTTGAATGAAAAAGTATCATATAATTTCCCTAAAAAATGTTTGGTTGGGGCGAAGAAATGGGTACGAAAGTCTAATGGATTAGAGATGCTTTGGGGGTCTAAGAAAATAGGATCCATTTGCTGAATCAGTTTATTATCTATTTCTAAGATTTTGGTATTATCTGTTTTGTTGGTAACTAAGTCGGCAAGGCTTTCGTTGTGGTTTTTCATTTTAATTTCAAGGAATTTTTCGGAATTTCCTTCACCCAATTCTTGGATTTTTTTGTCTTTATCTGCATTAGCTTCATTAAATTTTTTGGAGTATAGCTTGTGTAATGCAGTAAATACTTCGCGGGCATCTTGGGCAGTTTTTTCGGTAAATTTTTCAGGTGTTAGGTCTTCTAAGAATGGGAATTTTTGACCACTAAAACGCGAAAGTTCGCGGGTAAGTTCCTCTTTGATTAAAGAAAGATATTGTGTTACGGTATTTTTTTCTTTCGGGTCTTGAATGTGGTCTAAACAAAAATCTATTTTAGATTCTAATTTTCGCAGCCAATAATTTTGTTTGTATTGAGCTTCACTCATGCGTTTTTCTATGGTATAGAAGTTTTTTTCATAGTCATTACTTTTAAACTGGTTTACGGCTAAGGCTTCATAAGCCCAACGGGAAGCCATCATTTCTCCGGCTAATGGCACACTTCCTACGGAAGCGATAGCAGGATTTAGCTTATCAAAACGAACAATTACACCACTTAAAATAATTTGTGGAATCAATAAAATCGGTATCAAAATATAGATCGTAACCGCAGAATCAAATGTCGCTGAGATATTTAGCCCCAGCATATTGGCAAAACAAGATACAGTAAAGAGCACTAACCAATAATCTACCGTCATGTCGCTCAGTGAAAGTACTGTATTTCCAATGATCACAAAAGAAAATGTTTGGATAGCCGAAACCACAAAAAGGATTAGGATTTTGGAGAGCAAATAGCTTTGCCGGCTTAGGTTCAAAAATGCCTCTCGTTTTAAGATTCTTCGGTCTCTGAGGATTTCTTCGGCACTAACCGTTAGCCCCATAAACAGCGCAACCAAAATGCACATAAACATATAGGCCGGTAGGTTTAGGTTTTCATATAAATTGTAACCCAAGGTATTAGAAGCATCTGTATTGTAATATCTTACAATAAATGCTAATACCAAAGCCAAGAGCGGCGCTTCTAAAAAGTTGATAACTAAATAAGAAGTGTTACTGATTTTGGAAAGAACATCTCTGGTAATAAAAACTTTACATTGTTTCCACCAGTTGGGGATGCTCAGGGTGCTGATGGGTTTATCTTTCTGTGAGCTTACTTCCGGTAGTTTTATTTTTTGCAGAAACCGTTCGTACCATTCTTGGGAGCTGATTTTACGTTGATTGGTAAAGTTTCCGTTTTCGTCTAATACTTTGGTTTCTATTATGTTAAATATTTGTTCTGGATTTACGTTTCCGCATTCGGAACATTCAGCAGTTTGTGCATTTACGTGATTTACTTCGGCTTTGAAATAGCTGACGGCTTCTACCGGATTGCCGTAATAGATTGGATATCCGCCTACATCCATGATAAAAAGTTTATCGAACATTTTGAAAATATCCGATGAAGGTTGATGGATGACTACGAAGATTAGCTTTCCGCGTAAAGAAAGTTCTTTAAGTAAGTCCATGATATTTTCAGAATCTCTGGAAGACAAGCCGGATGTAGGTTCATCCACAAAGAGAACTCCCGGTTCTCGAATCAGCTCTAAGCCAATGTTTAAGCGTTTTCTTTGGCCACCGCTGATTTTTTTATTTAATGGGTTTCCTACTTTCAGGTCTTTGGCTTCTAACAAGCCTAAGTTCTGTAATGTCTTTAAGGTAAGTTTATCTAACTCTTCAGGGGATAATTTATCAAAACAGAGTTTTGCGTTATAGTATAGATTTTCATAAACGGTTAAATCCTCCATGAGCAAATCATCTTGGGAGACATAGCCGATAACGCCTTCCGTAGCTTTGCTATTTTGGTGGATATTGATGCTATTTATGCGGATTTCACCTGAAGATGGCTTATAGCTTCCATTTAATACGTTTAATAACGTTGATTTTCCGGCTCCGCTGGCCCCCATAAGTCCGATTAGTTTACCGGATTCTTCGCGGATATTGATATTATGCAGCCCGATTTTTCCGTTCGGGAAACGGAAGGTAACTTTATCGGCTTCAAAAACGACCTTAGGTTGTTTATCATCACTCAAAAAGCGGCTAACTACATCGCTGTAATAAATTGGGTTATGTTTAGGATAGCGAATAACGCTACCCGGTGCAAAAAAGTAAACTTGGTCTGGAAGCAACGCCAAGCCATTAACGGTAGTTTCTTGCTCACCAAAGAACCGTAAAATGTAGGTTTCTACGCTGGGAATCCGCAGCACTGAAATATAACCTGAAAAACCATGCGCAAAAATATTGAGCGGATTCTGGCTTTCCTGCAAGGCGCTATCTCCAATAGAAAGCATCTCCGGAATAACCAACTCCTTGGGCGTTTGATGCAAAACAAAATCACTGATAATCTTATATTCATGGTCTTTTATGTTCAGAATATCTGCTGCCGTATGAATTGCGTCTTGCTCTACTTGAGAAATACTTTTATCAGCATTTACCAACTCTATTAAACGAACGATAACGATAATTTTTTGCTTCTGGGTGAGTTCTGAGTTTACTTTGTGGCATAACTCTTCAACTGTTTCAGATTGGGTTTCGGAGGCAAATCGTTCAAAAATACCAAGATAATGGTTCGCAGAATCATGGGTGAGTTGCTGCTGCAGAAACGACCTTACTACGGAAACCTCTTCTGCCGTTACACTATCTTCTTTTGCTATTACTGCAAATAAGTGCATTAGTGCCTCTACAAGTTTTTCATTCATTTTTTGTTCAATAAATAATTAAACCCAATTATCGTATTGGTTTTAATGGCCAAAATAGCAACTTTCCTTGCATATATGCAAAGAAAAAAAGTTTTAACTTATGATAATATTGTTCAAATAGGCTGTAAATTAAGCTATAAGGATCAGCTATTAAAGCTACAACAAGGTTATTATCAGAATAATATACTCTATCTTGAATTTGTTTTAGGTTAAAATCAGGTTGTTTTTTAGGGTTTTATGTGGTGTATTTCGTTTTCTATAGAAAAAGAGAGATTATACTTTGGGTTTTCTTTATCGGGGTTATCATTTATTGGGCTAAATTCAATTGTAAATAAGTCTTCTTTTTCGGCAGATAACAATTTAAAGGCTTCTCCGTTTCGGATGCACACTTTGAGTAAATCATTTGAGCCAAAGCCTACATAAATATTTCCATTTGGGGTTTCAAAAAGGCTTTTATAGATAATTTCTTGCTTAGCAGAACGAATAAATAGTTTTGCCGGTCTATTTTTCCCCACAGATTCCATTTCTTGGCGGGAAATATTGGTAATGAAGTTACCTTGTTTATCAGCATACAAAACAGTTCCGTTTATAGAGTCTTTGGTAGTTGTTGGATACGGCCAAAGCTTAACCATTGGGTTTTTATGTAACTGAATATCAGTTAATTTTGAGTTATTGTAAATCTGTTGAGCTGCTTTTGCATATAACCAAGGCCAATGTTCTTGGATAGGCTCTATCCAGTGAGTCGGTTGTCTGCTGTTTTCGGTCAAGACAAATAAAGTACCGTTATCCGGTGCTACCCAAAATTGTTCTTGCCAGTAAGTGATTAAAAGTCCTTTGTGGTAAGCAGAATATCCTTCGTCAGCAGCTAATAAATGTATGGTTCCGGTAGGGTAATAGCGGTATAATCTTCTTACTAAGGCAGTTAATTGAACAATATCTCCGTGTGTGGTTTCGTGTGTAACTTCGGTAATATTATCATTGGGAAAAAACTGCCGTAATACGCCCAGTAGTTCGGCAGCAGCCGTTCCGCTATATCCAAAATCTGACGTAATCGTGATATTTCCCATAATTAACCTAATTTAAGTTTCAAAAATGATATGATTTACATTCTTTGGTAAATTCATCTGGGAGCATTTTGGGGTTTAGCTCTAAATTATGGTGTTCGTATTGCTCAAAGAGACCTTTATCGTCATAAATAAATTGAACTATTGGGAGGTAAGTTCTTTTATCAACATAGAGAACGGTTCTTTTGGCGTAATCTGTGGGGATTTTGATTACTTGTCCGGCTTTTATATCGCGTTGATGTTTTATTGTGGGGTTTTTTTCTAAGATCATGTGTGCGCTTAGCCCTAATTCTTTTTCAATTTTCCAGAGGTCTTCTCCGGGTTTCACAGTGTAATCTATCCACGAAAAGTTAATTGGAGTTAGCACTACTTTGTAGCAATCTATTTGATTCC
Source organism: Bacteroidia bacterium (assembly GCA_026932145.1). Taxonomy (NCBI): domain Bacteria; kingdom Pseudomonadati; phylum Bacteroidota; class Bacteroidia; species Bacteroidia bacterium. The sequence continues at coordinate 429,099 of JAIXKT010000007.1, read as the reverse complement.
AGACCAGAGAGCCTTCGATTGTAAAGACTTCATCTAAGTTTTTTTGATATTTTTTTAGGGCTACCCGTATGATTTCTGCAAATCTATCAAAACCTGTGTGCATAAGCGGGTGGTGCTGCCCTTCTAATAAAATAGAGCCATACGGATCTAAGGAAAGATTGATATAGGGAAATTTGCCCGGATTTACCAATGCTTTGTTCGGGGATTCTTTGGCAGTATATAAGACCTCTGCTCCCTTGTTGGGTGTATATTGGTATAAATAAACACGAAAAGGATTTCTGGCTAAACGAACATCCATTTCTTCGTAGAGCAGTTTATCTTTATGCCGTTCATATTTCTTGAACCGATAGCGAAGTGTAGAAACATTATCTATTGCATGAAGCAATTTTTGTGTCATCTCTAACTTTGAGGGTGTTTGGGCTAAAATATCAGCACAACTTAAACTCAAAAACAATAATCCGAATAACCAAAAGGGCATATTTATACCAAAAACGAAACAAAAGTACGTACTAATTCATACCCAGCTATGAAAAGTAGTTCAAGCATTACAAAGTATATGCCAAGGTGCAGTGTGCATAAGCCTTACAGATTACCTTAATTTAGGAAAAAAATTGGGGGCTATTTTACTAAGTGAGATAAGATAAAGTAACCAATTGTTTTGTAAGTAAGTTAATACTTTAAAAATCAATCTCTTATTTTGCTTTTTTTCAATCCATAAGAAAAGTAAATTATTAAACCTATCATAAGCCAAGCGAATAACCTCAGCCATGTTTCTCCGGGTAAAGATAGCATCATTAGCAAGCAGCAGACGATTCCCAATGCAGGAATTAGTGGGACAAAGGGTGTTTTAAAAGAGCGAGGTGCGTTTGGTTGTTTGTATCGAAGGACTATAATGCCGGCGCATACAACTATAAAGGCAAGTAATGTTCCGATGCTGGTCATTTCACCCACGATGTTAGCAGGGACAAATCCGGCAAAGAGGCTTACAAAAAGCATGAAAAATAAGTTTGACTTAAAGGGAGTTCCAAATCTATGATGAACTGCTGAGAAAAATCCCGGTAATAATCCGTCACTGCTCATTGAATAAAATACCCTTGACTGCCCGAGGAGCATTACCATAATTACCGAGGCGTATCCGGCCAGGATAGCTATAACAATGGCTTTATTTAGCCACGGATAAGCCGGAATAATGGCACCTGAAGCATCCGGTTTTCCCATGTGCTCAATTGCAACTGCAACCGGCGCGATACCGTCAGCACCTTGATAAGCTGTGTAATTAGCAACACCAGTCATCACGTGAGCAAATAAAATATAAAGTACCGTACATATAAGTAATGACACCAAAATACCGATAGGCATATCTCGTTTGGGATTTTTGGCCTCTTGGGCAGCAGTAGATACGGCATCAAAACCAATATAGGCAAAAAAGATAATCCCCGCAGCCCTAAAAATCCCACTCCAACCGTAACTCCCAAAGTTTCCCGTGTTTTCAGGGATATAGGGAGTGTAATTACTTTCATTAATAAATCCCCAACCAATCGTAATAAAAATCAACACTACCGCCACCTTGAGTAAAACTATTATTCCATTAACTAAGGCAGATTCCTTAGTGCCTCTTATTAAGACCAGAGACATAGCTACTACAATGAATATAGCAGGTATATTAATGAACCCTGACACAGTATCTCCATTTGATAAAGAAACGGTATCGAAAGGTGATAGCGTCAAAAAAACCGGCAGGTCTATATTAAAGTAAGATAAAAACTTCACAAAATATCTTGACCAGCTAATAGCTACGGTTGCAGCCCCCACTGCATACTCTAATACTAAGTCCCAGCCAATAATCCAAGCTATAAATTCTCCCATAGTAGCGTAGGAATATGTATATGCACTTCCGGCAACGGGTATCATAGACGCAAATTCTGCATAACAAAGGCCGGCAAAACCACAGGCAATAGCTGCAATGATGAACGATATAGTAACAGAAGGTCCTGCGTTATTTGCCGCAGCAGCACCCGTTATAGAGAATAGCCCGGCTCCTATAATTGCACCAATACCTAAGGCAATTAACGCCGAAGCACCTAACGTCCGCTTCAAATTGTTATGCTCCTTAGAAGATTCGTCTATTAACTTTTCGATTGATTTTTTAGCCCAAAATCGATTCATTCTATTTTCGTTTTTTGATTACAGCCTCCAAAGATAGTTGTCATTATGAAAGTAGCAACTACCTAAAATTCAAACTAAATAAAAATCCTTGTATTGGTTCAAAAAAGTGTTTTTTTAACCAATACAAGTTCATAATTCAGCAGGAAATGGCTGCTATATTCCCTGAATCATAGTTTTCGGGCAAGAAATCAAGTTTTAAACAAAAAGAATAATTTCTTGGAGTTAGTAAGGTTTTTCTGTAATTTTGCACCTGCAAGAACCAGAAAGTATCTTACTACGCTTTTAGATTTACTCTTTTGAGTTAGAAAATCATGTCCGATCTTCCCGAATTGTTTCCCGAAAACACTACGCCGTCCGCCACTGAAACGGAGCGTGAAATGCCAACCTCTGAAATCTCTCTTTCTTCTGAGGAAAGTTTGCCGTCTGATTTAGCAAATACAAGTCTGCATTCAGAAACAGACCTAACCTTGCCGGAAGCGCACACACAAGAGATAGAAAACGCCTCTGTATCTGAATCATCAGAAACCGAAGAAGTGCATCTCGATGCAGAAACCTTAGCATTTCAAGAAATTAAGCAAGAACAGCATAAAGCTATTCAGAATATCTTAGAAGAAAGCGATATTAACCATATACTGGAAACCGCCGGAATCAAAGAAATCATGATGCTCATGCAGGCTCTCGCAGAAACACCTATTCAGGAAGTCAGAAACAAAACATCTAAAGTTGGAGAGATTAAACGCAGCTTCGATAAGAAAAAACAAGAAGAATCTGAATTTATCAAAACCATAGCTGACGAAGAAAAACGCAGAGCAGAACAAGATAAATTTAATGAAATATCCAGAAGTTTCTCGGCCAGTTTAGCTAAATTTAACGCCACTAAGGTTGAATACGAAAAAGTATTAGAGGCTGAAAAAGCCGATAATACAAACAAAAAAGAAGAATTGCTGGGACAACTCAAAGAAATCGTTGCTAAAGAAGACTTAGAGCGCGATGCAGAAGTCAGAAATATTCAACAACAATGGAAAGAAATCGGCCCGGTTATTAACGAAAAAAGCGAAAATATAATCCAGACTTATCGTACTCTATTAGACCAATTTTACGCCTTACGCAAAAAACGCAAAGACTTAGAAGATATTGACAGGCAACGAAATCTCGAAGCCAAAGAAAGTCTCATTAAGGAAGTATTAACTTTAATACCCGAAAATGCAACAGAGGTCAATGGTGCTTACTGGCGAGATAACAGCGAAAAAGTAAAAAACATCCACGAAGTATGGAAGTTGGTTGGCCCCGTCCCGAGTGAAGTCTCCGACGAAGTATGGAATCGCTTCAAGCAAGCTACTGATGCGTTTTATGATGTACGTAAAGAATATTATGTACAGCAGGATTCGCTACGACTCGAAAATGCTAAGTTAAAACAAGAAATCATGACCCAGCTTACCGAAGCTATCGGTTTTGAGTATCAAACTATTGACGAATGGAAGCAAGCAACAGAGCGCATCTTTGAAATGCAAAAAAACTGGATGGCAGTAGGGGAAACCCCCTTAGAACTTAGTGGCCAACTCTGGAAAGAATACCGAGATTTTTGCAATAAATTTTTTGCTGCAAAATCTACTTTTTTTGACGCATTAGACTCCATTCGCAAAGAACACTTGAAGCAAAAACTGTTAATTATAGAACAAGTTGAAGCACTACAAGAGAGTATTGAATGGAAGAAAACCGCAACAACAATCCAACAGCTACAGCAGCAGTGGAAAACAATCCCTTACTCTAGCCACAAAGAATCTGAAAAACTCTGGAAACGTTTCAGAAAAGCCTGCGATACATTCTTCAAAAGAAAAAGTGAGCATTTTGAGAGTGCAAAACAATCAGAACTCGAAAACCTTACTTTAAAACAAGAAATCTGCGCCCGCGTAGAATCTTTCTTGACCGAAGACTTTAGCGAAGACCACACCGAAGAAATCAAAGAACTCCAAGCAAAATGGAAAGAAATCGGGCTGGTGCCAATCAAAGAAAAAGAACTAATCTGGCAACGCTTCCGAAAAGCCTGCGATAACTATTTTGAAGGCTTCTATAAACAAAAAAGAGCAAACAAGCCATTCCACAAAAATAACTATAGAAGAGATAATGATACGAATTATGCCCAGCGCGATAATTCAAAACCTCTCTCGGAAGAACGAAAAATAAAAGATAAAATTCGTCTTTTAGAAGAGAAAATATCTCAATATGAAAATAATATCCTATTCATTTCCAAAGGCTCTTCCGGAGATAAATTACGCGAAGTTATTAATGCACAAATAACACAAACTAAAAGCGAAGCCGAAAAGTTAAACCAAACTTTGAAAGAACTAAAAAACGCTGCCTCTAACGTAGATAAACCAACGGAGCATAATAACCCCGAAAATACCGATACAAAAGTAGATTCTGAGTAATCTAAACTACTGTACTACAAATATTGCTTACTGTTTATCGGTTAAGTACTCTTCATTTTTTGGGTCAATTAATAGCTTTTGTCTTGTAAATTAAGTGTCTTTTTTTTATTTTTTCCCAATGTACTATAACAAAAAAAGAGATACTTTTGCGGCTCAATTAAGAGTAATGTGCCTACAATGATTTATGACTCTCTGATCTCAAAAGAAAAAAAACTTGCTGTAATAGGACTTGGATACGTTGGTCTCCCAATTGCATTGTTATTTGCTAAAAAAATCTCCGTAATAGGCTTTGACATTAACCAAAAGCGTATCGAAATGATGCGTAATAATATTGACCCAAGTGGAGAACTAACCGCAGAAGACTTTAAAGATGTTGATATTACCTTTACAGACGATTTGAATGTCTTACGCCAAGCCTCTTTTTATATTGTAGCAGTTCCGACCCCAATTGACCAACATAACCAACCGGATTTAACTCCCGTTTTAAGCGCAAGCGATACCTTGTCTAAGGTGCTAAAGCCCGGTGATTACGCTGTTTATGAATCTACGGTGTATCCGGGATGTACCGAAGAAGATTGCCTCCCTATTTTGTTAGAATCCGGCCTATCCTACCCTACTGAATTTAAATTAGGCTACTCTCCCGAGAGAATTAACCCCGGTGATAGACACCACACATTGGATAACACCGTTAAAATCGTATCCGGTTGCGATCCAGAATCTTTAGACCAAATTGAAAAGGTATATTCCTTAGTAATAAAAGCCGGTCTGCACAAAGCTCCCAGTATCAAAGTAGCCGAAGCTGCAAAGATTATTGAAAACACCCAACGCGATGTAAATATCGCACTGATGAACGAACTATCCCTGATATTCAACAAAATGGGGATAAACACCTATGACGTAATAGAAGCTGCCGGAACGAAATGGAACTTTCAGCGATACCAACCCGGATTGGTCGGCGGGCATTGTATAGGAGTTGACCCATATTACCTCACCTATAAAGCCAGTGAACTCGGCTACCACTCAAAAGTAATCCTCTCCGGTAGGCAAATCAATGATTCGATGGGGTTTTATATCGGAGAAACAACCGTAAAAAAATTAACGGCATTGGGCAAACTCGCCACAGAAGCACGTGTGTTGGTTATGGGAATTACATTCAAGGAAAATGTTCAGGATATTAGAAACTCTAAAGTTGTGGACTTAGTGAAAGAATTAAGAGAGTTTCATGTAAATGTAGATATAATCGATCCTTTTGCTGTTAGTGAAGACGTACATGAAGAATATGGTTTCAGCTTGACTGAAGAAAATCAAAAACATAACGACTATGATGCCGTAATTATAGCTGTTCCTCACGAACCTTACAAGGTTCTAACAGAGGCTGATTTCCAAAAAATATGTAAGCCAGATGGATTAATCGTAGATATTAAAGGATTGTATCGTAATCAAATACATCAGATGCATTATTGGAGTCTTTAATTTTGGGTATGAAAAAAATTCAAATGGTTGATTTAGGCAGTCAATATCATCGCTTAAAATCAGAAATAGACCAAGCAATTTCATCTGTTTTAGAATCTTGTGCATTTATTAATGGCCCTGAGGTAAAGATTTTTCAGCAAGAATTAGAGTCATACCTAAATATAAAGCACGTTATTCCTTGTGCCAATGGCACGGACGCTCTCCAGATAGCCATGATGGCTTATGATTTCCAACCGGAAGATGAAGTTATTACCGCTGACTTTACCTTTATAGCTACTGCTGAGGTAATTGCCTTGCTGAAACTCCGCCCGGTATTGGTGGATGTAGATCCGGAGTATTTTACCTTAGACCCGGAGCAAGTGCGCAAGGCAATTACTCCTAAAACAAAAGCCATTGTACCGGTGCATCTTTTTGGTCAATGTGCTGATATGAAGCCTCTCTTAGAAATAGCTCAAGAACATAATTTAATTGTAATTGAAGACGTTGCGCAGGCCTTAGGAGCAAATCATAATGGCTTTGAAAACCCACTCAAAGCCGGAGCTATCGGAGATATTGGTTGTACTTCTTTTTTTCCATCCAAAAACTTAGGCTGCTACGGAGACGGAGGAGCTATCTTTACCCAAGATGACAATATAGCCGCCAAAATACGTATGATTGTTAACCATGGTCAGTCAAAACAATACTACCATGACTCCATTGGCGTAAACTCCCGATTAGACAGCATTCAGGCAGCAATCCTTAAAGTTAAATTGAAATACTTAGATGACTTTAACGAAAAAAGAAACATAGTTGCCAATTTCTATAACCAACAATTTGCAAATCAGCCCAAAGTAATCACCCCCAAAACAGCTCCTTATTCAACGCATGTTTACCATCAATATACAATGCAGATTGTTGGGGCAGATAGGTGGAAACTACGGGAGTTTTTGTCAGAAAGAAATATACCGTCCATGATTTACTACCCCGTTCCGCTACATTTGCAAAAAGCCTATCTCGATGCCCGCTATCAATTAGGAGACTTTCCTATTACGGAAAAACTCTGCGAAACGGTATTATCGCTTCCTATTTCTACAGAAATGGATATGGAACAACTAACCTACATTACAAATTCTGTTAATGAGTTTTTAGCTTAACTTTAATTATCTAATTTAACATCAATGAGTGCTCCATTTATTCACCCAACTGCCGTTGTAGATGAGCCTTGCATCATCGGTGAAAACACCAAGATTTGGCATTTTTCCCATATAATGCAAAATAGCGAGGTGGGTCATCATTGTAATATTGGCCAGAATGTAGTAATTTCTCCGTATGTACGTATCGGAAATAATGTAAAGATTCAAAATAATGTTTCTATTTACACCGGTATAGAGTGCGAAGATGATGTTTTTCTGGGGCCTTCTTGCGTTTTTACAAACATTAAGATACCGCGCTCCGCTATTCCTCGAAGAGAGCATTTTGTTAAGACCAAAATATGTAAAGGTGCCAGTATTGGTGCAAATGCGACAATTATATGCGGTATAACCATTGGTATGTATGCTATGATTGGAGCCGGTTCGGTCGTAACGAAATCTGTACCCTCTTATGCTTTAATTATCGGGAATCCGGGTCGCCAACGCGGCTGGGTTAGCCAATACGGACATACCCTCCACTTTGACGAAGAAAACTTAGCAGTTTGCCCTGAATCCGGCCAAGTGTATATCTTAGAGGGAAATCAGGTATCCCTGAAATAAAAACTGGCTTGAAATTTGTTGCAAAACAACTTACTGACATAAAATAAGATGAAATCATTCCTAATATTTGCCTTTTTATTAGTCATTTCTGCACCACTTTGGGGGCAAGTGCCTGCTAAAAACTTTGAATTACCATCCGTTAAACTAAAAGATTTGGACGGAAAAACCGTAAATTCAAATACATTTTCAAATAAAGGGAAACCTATCATCATCAGTTTTTGGGCTACATGGTGTAAGCCCTGCTTACAAGAATTAGTAACTATTCATGAGCAATATGCTGATTGGCAGGCAGAAACCGGCGTAAAACTCATCGCTATTTCTATTGATGATGTTCGTAACTCCAGTAAAGTAGCTCCTTTTGTACGCGGAAAAGGTTGGGAATATGAAGTTTACTTAGATGAAAATAATGACTTTAAGCGAGCACTTAACGTAAATATGGTTCCCCATACTTTTTTGCTTGACGGAAATCAAAAAGTAGTTTGGCAACACGCCTCTTACGTTCCCGGTGATGAAGTTAAACTCTATGAGAAAGTAAAAGAGCTAATAGGTTCTAAATGATTCTTTTGCAATGGATAACCTAAATGAGCAAGCAGGTAAGTTATTAAAACAATACAATTTTCGGCAGACAGCTACTCGATTATCTGTTTTACGTTCTTTTTTGGAGTCAAGTCATGCATTGTCTCACCAATGCTTAGAAACAATTTTAGGAGCACACTTTGATAGAGTTACTATTTATAGAACGCTTATTTCATTCATTGATGCCGGAATTTTACATAAGATACCGGATTCTGCCGGCTCACCAAAATATGCTCTTTGTGGAGAAGGGAATTGCCTCGCCGGTAACCACCAAGATCACCATATTCATTTTGCTTGCAATCAATGTAAGCAGACCTTTTGTATCGAAGAAACAATTATTCCCCAAATCCAGATCCCTCCTTGCTATATTATATCAAAAGTTAATTTCTTGGTAGAAGGTATTTGTAAAGATTGTTCCGAATCTCAAATCTCGTGATTTTACCTACAATCAACACCCGCTACGTAGGGCAGTCTTTTGTTTATTTTCCGGAAACAGACTCTACCAATGACAGGGCGTGGGCGGCCTTACCTACGTCTCCGGTAAACGGAACTTGCTTTGCTGCAGATTATCAGACCAAAGGAAAAGGCCAGCGTAATAACACTTGGTATTCAGATTCCGGCCAAAATATATTGCTTTCTGTTTTATTGTATCCTACCTTTCTGCCCGTTGGCCGTATTTTTCAGCTAACCAAAGTAGCTGCATTAGCCGTTTTGCAAACTGTTCAACAATTTGTTCCAAATGGAATATCCTGCATCAAATGGCCTAATGACATTTTATTGAATAACAAAAAGATAGCCGGAATTTTGATTGAAAATCAATTTTCGGGAAATACTATTTTAGCCTCTGTTTTTGGTATCGGTATAAATGTCAATCAAAAGAAATTTGAGGTTACAGCTTCTTATTCGCCAACTTCTCTCTTTTTAGAACTGAATCAGGAGTTTGACCGAAGTACTATTTTGCCAGTACTTTTTCAAAATATAGAAAAGTGGTATGATATTTTACAGCAAAATACCAGTTGGTTAGATCGAGAATACCTATCCTATTTGTTAGGTTTTCAAGAAAAAAGGTTATTTCAAAATAAATCAGGTATATTTGAGGGTTTTATTATTGGGGTTCATTCCAGTGGAAAATTAGCAATCCAGATTCAGAACACTGTAGAATATTTTGATTTTAAAGAAGTTGAGTTCATTTTATGAACAAATTAATATTAGACGCGGGGAATAGCCGACTAAAAGCGGGTGTTTTTTTTAACCAACAGTTATTATCTTCGGTAGTATTTAATTATCAAGATGATGTTAGGGCTATTTCAGGTACTTTTGAGCAATGGGTTAATAGCTATTTTATAGACACAGTTGGAGTATGTAGCGTTCGGAATCAAGAGCCAATTTTAGATTTTTTATTATATTATTTTCAAGGTAAAGATATTATCTGGATTAGCCCGAATATGCCATTGCCTTTTTCGTCTTTATATGCTTCTATAGAGACACTTGGGGCGGATAGAATAGCACTTGCAGCAGCTGGGCAGGAAATTTTTTCGGAACAAAATGTTTTAATAGCCGGTTTGGGTACTTGTATTACCTTAGACTTTGTTGATTCAGCAGGAAACTATCACGGAGGAAGTATTTCTCCCGGATTGATGATGCGTTTACGCGCACTGCACGACTATACCGCCAAGTTACCTTTTTTAAATATCCCTGCCGAATTTCCCAATTTTATTGGTAATACTACCGAAAAATGTATGCTTAGCGGTATTCTTTTCGGAATTATCCATGAAATAAATGGATTTTATGAACGTTATCAAGATTTATACCCAAATTTAAAGTTCTGTTTAACCGGAGGCGACACAATACACTTTGAAAAACAGTTGAAAGGTGTAACCTTTGTGAGCCAAAACTTAGTTTTAACCGGATCTAATAAAATTATTGATTATCAATTGAATGCTAAATAGATTTTTGTACATATTATTATTTTGTGTTTGTTTTTTTGCGGGCATAAATTCCTTATTTAGCCAAGGTTCATCGGTTAGCCCCTATTCGGCTTATGGTATTGGAGATTTATATCCCAAAGCATCCATTCGTCAAGTAGGTATGGCTAATGTTGGTATTGGTCTTTCAGATGCTACCAGTTTAAACCTATCTAACCCGGCTTCATATTCAGAAATTCAACTCACTTGTTTTGATTTTTCTGGTTATTTCAGTTTGGTTTCCCAGCAGAGTAATACCAAAAGTATCACCCAATATTCCGGCGGGCTAAACAGCTTAGCTTTTGCATTTCCTACCCGCAAAAAGTTTTGTTTAAGTATGGGTTTTACACCCTATAGTGTTACAGGCTACCATTTTAGGCAAGTTGAAACCCGCTATTTAGATACCATACAATTTACCAATAACTTATTTCGCCAAGCTGACGGTGGCCTAAATCGAGCTTTCTTGGGAAGTGGTATCCGCCTGACTAAGAATTTATCCATTGGACCTGAACTTGCTTTTTTATTTGGAACGACAAATTATTATTACTCTTCGGCACAAACTCTTTCTAATTCTGCTGCCGTTGAATTTCAAAATAGAATTTATGCCAATGGTTTTTTGGGAAGGCTTGGTGTACTTTGGAAAGATAGCATCAATGATAAGCATCGGTATTCTATTGGGCTTATTTCTGAATTAACGAGCAAATTGACGGCTGAAAACCGCTTAATCAACTACTATGTTTCGGATACGGTCTCATTAATTTCCGGAAAAATTACTATTCCGATGCTATTGGGTCTTGGCTTTGGCCTTTCTGGAAAATCATATCGCTTAGGTTTAGATGTCTCTTGGCAGGATTGGGGAAAATTCAAATATCTATCTCGACAGGATAATTTGGGGCAAAAATGGGATGTTCGTATAGGTGGCGAATGGTTTCCAACATCTAATAGCGGCTACCTTAGTAAGGTGGACTACCGCGCCGGAATGTTTTTTGAACAAGGTTATCTTAACCTAAGAGATTATCGTTTAATACACACCGGTTTTAGTATAGGAGCCGGCTTTCCTATGCCACGTTCTTTTTCCCGAATACATCTCGGATTGGTATTCGGCACCAGAGGCACAACTCAGCACCAACTTTTAAAAGAAAATTACCTGAAAATTTATCTTGGTGTAAGTTTTGTGGATAGATGGTTTATTAAACGGAAAATAGACTGATCTAAATTACCTCATTTATTTTATCCTGAAATACGATGGATTGGAGCTGGCTGCAGAACGTCTATTGGGGAAATCGAATTATAGATTATGGATACTTTGTTGGCTTAATTGCTTTAGCATATTTGCTGAGGTTTGTAGTAGCTTCATTGATTGCTGCAGTTGTGCTACGTATTGTACGCCTGCTTTCCAGCAATAACCTAACTATCACAGCTTTATTACTTCATCTTCGTAAACCTTTTGAAGCATTGGTGCTGTTTGGGATACTATACATAGCACTATTGCAGCTTAAAATGCCCCCTGAATTTGGCAATGAAGCAGCCCATAAAATTTTAGAAATAGGAAGAGCTATATTCAAATTCGTTTTGGTAGGGCTATTACTCTGGCTAACTATTCGGGCTATTCGATTGACTGCTGAGTACTATAAAAACTTAGAAATCCGAAATGGCGGAGCGGAATTACCTGATTTACAATTGGTTCAGCTAACAGCTACATTGGCTAAAGCATTTGTTAGCTTATTTGTGATATTATTATACCTTAATTGGGGGCTTGGTTTAAATGTTGGCTCAATTCTTACCGGATTCGGAATTGGAGGTATTGCCATAGCCTTGGCCGCAAAAGAAACCATTGAAAACCTACTGGGTTCATTAACCATTTTTTTAGATAAACCATTCAAAATTGGAGATTACGTAAAAGTAGGTGATTTTGAGGGAGTTATTGAATACGTTGGTATTCGTTCTACGCGAGTGAGAACCATAGACGGAACATTATTATCGGTTCCAAATAAAAAAGTAGTAGATTCAAGTGTAGAAAATTTTCAACTAAGAACACACCGATTTATTCAGCAAAGTATTGGCATTAAATACGAAACTCCATTAGATACACTTCAATTAGCAATTTCAGAAATAAATGAGTTTTTAGCAGAAAATCCATCTATAAAACCGGAAATAGCAGTGCGTTTGTTTGACTTTGAAGAAAGTTGTCTAAAAATTAAAGTTGTTTACACTGTTATCGAAAATAATGGTAGTTTCTTTTCCTATTTAAAAGTACGGGAGGAAATTAACCTTCGTATTTTTGAAATATTAACGAAACATAATATTTCCTTTGCTTACCCCACCCGAACCATTTACACACTGCCTGCCTCATCTGCGGATGATATTAGCTAATTGATTATTGGATTTAGCAGCTATTTACGTAATTCGGAGGATTGTAACTGCTTCCTCAATTTAGGATGTGCTTAATTTTTTGCGTTAAGCACATCCTGAATTGAGAATTAGTGTTTTTATCTGATAATCACCAACTTACGATTATAGATATTGTTTGGTGTTTTGAATCTCAGAGAGTAAGCTCCTGCGGAAAGATGCGCAATTGGATAGTAATCTGTATTTCTCCCCTCACTTGCAAAGTAGGAACGTTTTTCTACAAATCTACCGGTTGCGTCATAGAGTTCTACAAACACCTCCCCTTCTACCTGTGTGAAATATTCAATATTTAATCTTTCACCAAAATGAATTGGGTTTGGATAAATATTTAAAAACTCGGCTTCATCGGTTTGTTTGCTAAGTTGGGCTGTGTTGGAATACTTTGTATTACCATCTGAGTCAATTCTCCGAACTTGATAGTAAAGTGTTTTACTGTCTTTTAGTTCCGGTTTTTTATCAAGATATTGGTAATAAGTAGTTCCATCTTCGGCAAGAACCATTTCCACTTCGTCAAAGTAATTCATATCAGCAGAACGTAACAATTCATAAACCAATGAGCTACGCGGTTGTTCGTCCATTGTCCAAGCCAATATTGCATCTTCTCCTTGCCATTCAGCAGTTAGGCGGATGTCATCAAGCGGTAGAGGAGGGTTAATTGGCATAAATGTAAAGTCAGAGAACATATTATTCCGCATTGTTCCAGTATTTGCATTTATGTCTATTGTATTTGGAATATGGTTTGGAGAAATTCGCCAGCCTCCGGGTTCAGCATAACTTGGGTTGTAAATACCTCCTTGTACTACTTGAATCATTTCATCATTGGGCGTAAGGATTGGCTGAACCGGTAAATCGAGTTCTGAATAATTGAATTTAGCACTATAACCATTTGTATCAAAAGTTAGCGATCCAAGTGTCATAGTCCAATAGCGTTTAATGGTGTAGCGTGTTGGGTGCATAGTTTCTCTAACCTGCCCAAGCAATGTTCCAGCAGTTATCACACTATCAAAATCAATCCAACAAGGCGAATAGGTATTTCCGCCTATTGGAAATCCTTTTACTTGATGGCTACCTTGTTTATAGTTCCAGACACAGAATCCGGCACTTGTCGCAATCATATAGCCGGTTTTTTGTCCCGGAGTAATAACCTGTGCCCGCTCTAATAATTCACAGTTATAGTATCCTAAGAGCATCTTCCCGTTAATAAATTTAATGCCGCTTCTAATTTGGGTATTTGGCCCTGATACAGATTTGATATTCATGGCATTGCTATCCGGCCCATCTAAGTATAGATAGCCATAGCTGCCATTCCATAGGGTTTGCGTAGCTCCATTGTAATGAACAATACTACTGTCAGCGTTTAGCAACAAAGCGTTAGATTGAAGGGTAAAACTACCCGTTATTTCAAAATATCCTTGGTTATCTATATCAATTCCGTTAGAAGCTGTGGCAAAGTCTGAACCCGGCCCGTCAGCTAAAATCAAGTTATTGTTAGCTGGAACAGTCAAGTGGCCTGCTGAAGTTATCGTAACTTGGTCAACTCCAATTGGGATTGAGTAGTTGTATAGAACATTATGCCTTACTTGAACGGTTCGGCTGAGGCTGGTGGGGTAAGAAACCGACCCGCATCTTGTAGGTACGATAGGTGCGTGCATCCATTGGCTTAGGGTAGGTACCCAAACTTCCCAGATATTTAAGTCTGTCCAGTTACCATCTGCAATGGTGCGGTAGTCTAACGGTACTAATGCGCAACTTCCTACTGAGAATGGTGAGAATGACGTTATTCCTGATGCAAATTGATGCCATGGGTCAGGATTGCTGCCGCTACCAGGTGCATTAGAACCGATATTCAGTCGTTTCCAGCCAGTTAGGTTAAGGTAGTGTCCCACAGTACTTTGGGTTCTATCAAAGTTGGCATTTTCATGAGCTGTTATCCAGAATAAATCTAATGCAACAGTTGAGCCACCCGCTACGGATTCGTCAATAAACCAAGTTCGATTTACTGACGAGGTATCGGCAAGTTCATCACCGGGGAAATTATTATGATACTCAAACTGTGGAGCTACGCGCACGGCAAAGTTATCTATTGTTCCGCTATTGGCTAAAATCGCTTTGTTATAGCTACTTGCCGCAGGGCCAACCGGGAACTCAAATGAGGTAGTTGCTCCCGCCCCAATTCTACGTTTGACAACTTGCCCTAAGCCATCTGTTACAAAAAAACCTTGATAACTACCATTGGTAATGGTACAGTTTGTATCTAATGTGATTGACCTATTTTGTAGCTGAATGTGTGCGTTCAAGAACTTCACATCGGTACGCACCAAAGTAGCCGTTCCAGATACGGTTTTCAGCCCACCAACTTTTGCTTCTAATTTACCGTATTGCCCATTCCACATCGTTTGATTACTGTTTGAAACGTAGGCAACGGCGCTTGAATCACTATTTACCAGAAGCCCAATACCTATTGGGGTGAAATTTCCTTGAATTACCAAACGGCCATTATTTTGGATGTCTGCAACGATAGGAGTTATAGAGCTATCTACTAACCTAAGCGTGATTCCGCTGGGAATAAAGATAACGCCGCCATAAGCTGAATTATGGACACTAAGCGGGTCAATTGTAGTTTCATCAATTCCTTGCGGGATAGTGAAGTTATAGGTTACCGAATCTCTAACCTGTATGGTTAAGCTATAACAAGTTGGATAAGGCACTCCTCCGCAAGGGCCATAAGATTCTGCATTTATCCAAGAGGCTGTTAATGAATCATATACCTGCCACGTTGTTAGATCTGTCCAATTTCCATTTTGTCGGCTGCGATAATGCATCGGAATCTGGGTTGGGTTTGATACAGATACAGTATCTTTTTTCACTTCTGAACAAGAATTTGCGTGTCCATGAACAACATAGTTACCGACAGCAGCTACATTATAGGGATTTGTGATTGATAACTGTGGTGCAGTATAACATTCTACCCGTAAGCCGATTCCGTTTCCTGCCCACGTTTGTGGCTGAAAACGAACATACCTTGCTTGGATGTATCCCTGTAAAGTATTGGTTACTGTTGAATTACCATCAGTATTTCCTGTAAAGAGTACCGGAGTGCCGTTTACGGTGTAGGTGTACCAAGTTACGTTATCTAAGAGGTTGTTTAAAAATGGTGTAAAAATTGTTAAATTATTTAATATCAC
>JAIXKT010000007.1:388237-413145 GCA_026932145.1 Bacteroidia bacterium | reverse complement strand
GTATATTGCTGATTATTAATCAGATAATTAAGCAAGTATGAAAGCCTACCCAACCAACCTAACTGATATTCAGTACGAAGCTATTGAAAAAATAGTAAATGATAACAGGAAAAGAAAGCATCCTTTAAGATGTATTGTAGACGCATTATTGTACATCACCAAAACTGGTGTTCAATGGAGATTGCTGCCTAAAGATTTCCCTAAGTGGCAACTCGTTTATTATTATTTCAGAAAATGGACAGCAGAAGGGCTTATTGAAGAAATACATGATTTTTTGCGTGATAAGTTAAGAAAGGAAAAAGGAAAACATGTTTCACCAAGTCTTGGATTAATTGATAGTCAAACTGTTAAAACTTGTTCTTTCTCGTTATCAAACGGTTATGACGGAAACAAGAAAATTAAAGGAAGAAAAAGACATATTATTACTGACACATTCGGATTTATTATAGCTATTGTGATTCATAACGCTGATATTCAGGACAGAGAAGGAGCTAAATATGTTCTTGAAGAATTAAGATATAAGTACCCTAGATTGACAAAAATATTGGCAGATCAAGGTTATACCGGTAACTTAGCTGAATGGATTTTAAAAAGTTTGAATTACACTTTGGAAATTGTAAAAAAAGTGGCAGGAATTAGTGGATTTAATGTCTTACCCAAGAGATGGATAGTTGAACGAACTTTTGGATGGCTTGGTTTTCAACGAAGATTGGTTAATGACTATGAATTCCACCCCGAATGCAGTACAAGCTTTGTGCACTTAGCTATGATTAGAATTATGCTTAACAGAATAAAAAAATAAATTTTAAACAACCTCTAAACTATATTGGAAATAGTAAGATGCTACCCAATAGGAGCCGCAGCAAGCACCATAGCCTCGCGTTGCTATCTGATAAAGGGGCGTTACTGCTCCTAAATCTACTTGCAACCACTGGCTTGTGTTGTGTAGAGTTGGTATCCAGCCGCCGGCAATAGAAAACTTACCGTTGCTTGCTGTGCCGGTAGAAGCTGTAAAATTAGCAACCGGTCTTGGATTAACTGTTGCAGTTTGGGTGAAAGTAGCCCCTGCTGTATGCCATACATAGGTATTTCCGCCTGAGGCTGTTAAATTTACAGAAGATGATGGACAAACAATTGTATCATTTCCGGCTACAATATTTATAGCTGGGTTTATCGTAATAAGTACTGAATCTGTTTTAGGTGGGCATAAGCCTCCGGGGTCAGAAACAGTCAGATAATAACGTGTTGTAACTGTGGGGGTAGCAATAGGTTGTGCAATTGCTGTGTTGTTTAGGGCAGTTGCAGGTGTCCATGAATACACTAAGCCGAAAACTGCCGGTGTTCCTATTGTTGTAGGTATGGTTCCACATAGTGTTACATCATTTCCGGCATCAGCTACAAAAGAGTTACTAAATACGGTTACGAAAATATCTGCCTTTTTCGTCATACAACCGTCAATAGGAGTAATACGAACGGTGTATAACGTAGATACTGTTGGTGATACGGTAATACTGGCAGTTGTTTGCCCGCCGGGCGACCATAGATAAGTAGCGACTCCGCCTCCAATTAAGGAAGCTGTTAGGGTTATATAAGTACCGGCACATAACGAGTCTTTACCGGCAGTAATATTAATAACTGCACGGTCATCTTGCATATCTTCCCCGTCGTGTGGCCCTCCCACAAAAATATTGTCTATTGGGCAGGGAGTATCCATTCTACCCATTGCTGCACCGTCATAAGGGCCGCCGGCCATCGTTAAAGGGGGTAAACAAACTGAAATACTTCTACCCATTGCTGCGCCGTCATAGGGGCCACCAATCATCGTTAGGGGGGGTAAGCAAATAGAGTTCATTCTACCCATTACGGCACCATCGTAGGGGCCGCCAGCCATATTCATGGGGGGTAAGCAATTTGAGGATTCTCTGCCTGCGTTTGTACCGTCATAAGGGCCACCATTAAAAATAGGTTCTAAACCTACTGTAAACGTATCCCTTACGGTTATAGAGCAATTTCCATTAGAGATTACTAATGTAACTATGTGTGTTCCAAGATTATTAAAGGTAAATTGAGGGTTACAACTGTCAGCAGTTTGGTTGTCAGATGTTGTCCATAAATAGGTTGTAGGAGGTGTAACGATGGTATTTCCAGCATTGCAGTGGAACTGTATCGGAACTCCACCCGTTACCGTTTGGCCGTTATTAGGTGCATCACGGGTAATGTACCCAGTAGGTTTAGGATACACAGTTACGTTAATGGTTACAGAATCCTTTAATCCATTGTTGTTATTGGTTGCAACTAATTTTACGGGATAAGTAACTACTACCAACGAAGTAGGATACTTATATTTAGGATGGATTTGGGTAGAAGTACCCACTCCGTCTCCAAAGTCCCATAAAAATGTCATATCCGGCCCTTGTGTCCCCATATTTTGGAAATACACTGAGTCATTAGAGCAAGATGATGTATAGCTAAAGTTTGCAACCGGTTGTTCTGGGTTTAGAGGAGTGCAATTTTGGTCTGGCGTAACGACAGTTGTTGTTGTTAGGCTAATAGTTCCAATTGCTGAAACGGGAGTAACTACCTGAACATAGTATTCTCCGGTTTCCATACAATTTAAGGTAAATTCGGTTAAAGCGTCATTATTGCAGGGCCCCGCAGTCATAGCTCCACAATCTCCATACATAACGCGATAGCGAATCTGGGGAGCTGCCGCTGTTGTATTTTCTGAAAGTTGAAACGTTAAATCTACTTTTTGGATAGTGTTTAATGTGATTTTAAACCAACTAGACTTGTATCCCGAAGGGCCAAACAAACAGCCCATATTTGAGCCATTTTCTCCAAATGCTTCTCCAATTGTGTGGCAATCAACGGTTAAGGTGGAGGAAGCTGATCCGGCACCATTTAGGCTTATATTCGCTGGGCGCGTACAAAAGTCTCCGGGCTCTTCATATAGCCAAACCCTGGGGACTACATCTTCGGTAGTGAACCAACATCCGGTAAGCATAATGTAATAACGACCTGATGTTACACAAGTTTGTGCCCAATTCATTCCATTACCTGAAAACTGTGTTAGAGTCTGCCGAGATAACCCTGTTGTAGTAGAATCCCCAGCATTAATCATTCGATATACCTGAACATTGCTGGTATCTGAATAACGCCCCGTTCCGATAACATCAAAATTAACTCGTAGTTTTCCGGTAGAATTTACATCTATGTAATACCACAGTGTTCTGATACCGCAAGTATTTTGGTCAGAAGCGGGAGATTTTGTAGCACAAGCAAATGTGGCAGTATCACCCAAGTAAGTTCCGTTACTCAATTGTGTGTATGTATAGGGTGGCTGTTTCTGGTTTAAGCCATTAATAGCATTTGACTGGGAATAAAAGTCATATACCACCGGTCTATGAATTAGCTGAACCCTTGGTATTACGGCTTGATTGGTGTAACTACAGCCTGTAAGCATAATATAGTAACGCCCGGGTGTGATACAAGACTCACCCCAACTCATTCCGCCTGAGCTTATACCATATAAATTTACGCCTTGTAAGCCGGTTGCTGTAGAGTCGTTATCTAATGGGTTAATATCTCTGTATAACTGAATATTATTATTATCAAAGAGACCGGTACCGCCGCCAACGATGTCATAATTAACACGAATGCGTCCAACTGTTGTAATATCAACACGATACCACAGCGTTCGAGTTCCGCAAGAATTTTGGTCAGATGGGTCTTTGGTAGCACACATAAAACTTGCTGTGTCTCCGCGATATATGCCATTTTGTAAATTAACATTTGTATAAGGCGGGTTGATTTGGTTTAGGCCATTAATACGATTCGCATGTGAATAGTGGTCGTATCGAACGCCAAAAGAGGGAATGCTGTCATATTGAACACTTACTTCTACTTGATTATTTAGTTCAAGAAAAATATTATGATCTACCAAGACATAATACCTCTGTGGCGTTCCGGAACAAGCATCTCTTGTAAAGCTTAGTTGCTGGTAATTATAGCAACAGCAATATCCGGCGCAATAGCCGCTATTTTCTACTAAGGACAATCCTTGCGCAATGGTTGAATCTACTTGGTTAGTAGCCACTACGGTTGACCAAGGGAGTGTTCCGTCCACATCACTGGCATAGATACTCCATGGATACTGGGCATTTTCAGTAGCGGTTTTGTTATAAACGCGCACCCGAATAGTTCCGGCACCATTTACGACAAAGGTGTACCATAAGTTTCTTCGGATTAATGGTCTGGTAGAGTCTTCTCCGGGTAATCGTTCGTAGATGGCATGATTAATCGGCATTGGATACGGAACAGACGACTGCCCAATAACAGGATAATCACCAATAGGGCAATTGTTTGTAGGGTCGGTTGGCCTTGCACCGGCTTTGCAGCTAAAGAAGTCATTACTGGGTGCGCGCCCTGAATGAATCGGATTTACATCTCCTACTTTTCCATAATATTGAACGTTATTACCGGGTACTGCTCCAAAGTCATACGCGGTTCGAGCGTGGTCAAAACGGCTTTCTTCAACTTTTTCTACTACAACAATAGGTTGTACCGAAGCCCCTACATGGCGGTTTTGGGCAAACAACACGAGCGTATAAGTTCCGGGCTGTAGCCGGCAAAACTCCATTTCTCCCGGCTCCCAACCACAATAACCATAACCATAGTCTGTTCGCTCTAAACAATTTTGGATTGGAGCAATATAGCTGGGATGGCTTGTGCTCATTTTAACAGAATCTGCTGCCCGAACATCTAAGGGATATAGCCTCTGGCGAAATGAGCTATCTACGTTATTTATTCGCACATAAGACTCTTGGCTCAGGGTAAAAACAAAGTAGGAAGTTCGGTTATAATCATGATTAGGTACTGCACACGCCTCTATATAAGGTTGCGGCAAATCTTTAGAACAATCATAACGGTCAAAGTCAAAAGTATAAGATACTTTGGTGAGGGGATAAGCTACGCCATCACAAGCAGCACACCATGTTAAAGGTGCGCCGCCATTAGCTACATAAGCTTTGCTGGGACGGTTATATTTAGGCGGTAATGGGTCCGGTACAACTGACAAGCTAACGTTTGTAGGCTGATTTATCATTGAAGCATCCCCATAAGTAACAATTGTGTATTTACCGGGAGGAAACTTATGACATTGAGCAGTAGATTGAAAAGAAAAACAATCCCAACTTACTGGTAAATAGCGGGGATCTGGGTCATTATCAGGGTCAAGCGGGTAGCCCGGCTCTGAGAAAAACGTCAAATTACTATATGAAGCAGGTGCATCAGTAGCCCATCCTTTAAAAATACGATGCACACCAGCCCCTCCGGAAATCGCTAAGTTAACAGGTTGGGTTAATTCAAACTGCCTGTATATCAATTTTGTATAGCTACTACAAGGTGTTTTTCCATCAATAATCCTTGAATTATCCATACAGCTAAAGGTATCTTGAATACCGGAGCCGCCACTATTCATATTCCCCATGTTATTAACGAAACCATTTACAGGGTCATAAAACTTCGTAGAGGGTAAACTCAATCTAAAAACCGGCTGGTCTTCCAATCCTTTGTCATAATCATCTCCAAACGATACAAGAGTGTATGTTCCGGGAGTTATACAATAAGTAATTGAGTATCCTGAATAACATCCCAATCCTAAATTATCTAATCCGGATATTTTATTTGGGTAAGTAAATTGAGTTGCTAATGTAGCTGCATTTCCTCCGTATAAACGGTAGTAGAAGCAGGTATTTAGGCCGGAAATGGTAAGCACACCGGAAGCTCCAACCTTAAATATTCTGTACATCGCACGATCATGGTTTACCCCGCAAATATCTCCGGCAGGAAGCACTGTTTTGTAGCAATCAAAGTGCATAGATGCAGAGGTAATATTGGTATTAAAAGGTAAATTAGTTCCTCCATTTACGTTGTTAAATCGTGATGCATTTGCTAAGTTAAACAAGTTATCTTTTGCATCAAACCGAATAGTAGGTTGGTCTGTTCTGCCCACATTCCAAATATTATCATCGGTAAATGAAACGAGCGTATAAATGCCGGGAGTTACGCATATTTCAATTGTGGGGCTATAATCGCACCAACCTCCTCCCCAGCAATATCCTGAAAAACAGCCTGATACGTCTGTAAGTCCAGTAATAGTTTTGGGGTAACTCGCTTCGGGAGTAAATAATCCCTGTGCGGATGCCAGTGCGCTGGCATCTCCAGAATAAACTTTATAGGTATTTCCGCAAGTTCCATAAACCATTAACAGGCCAGTACCGCCAACTTTAAATGTACGATAAATAGCTTTGCGATTCGTTCCGCCACAAACATCTCCGGCGGGTAATACTGTATTACGGCAGTCAAATTTATCTAACGTAGTTTGATAAGAAGTGCCACTTGTTAAAGCAACATGGCTGCCTCCGGAATAGTTAATCCGGTTTACTCTATTAACTGTGTATAGGTTGAATTGGGATTCGGTTTTGTCAAAACGCACCCAGGGCTGGTCGCCTGCTCCAACATCACTATTCGTTCCAAAAGTAACCAATGTATAATCTCCTGGTTCCACGCAAAGAGACATTGAAACACAAAAACAAGCAGTAACCGGAGTAAGGTTGGGAATAGTCTGGCCGGCATTAAAAGTTCCTGCGTTGATAGCTTCTGTACGAGCATTTCCACGATATAAGCGATAGCTAAAACGGCCACAGCTAACGCCACCAATAGTTAACGTTCCATAATCTGGATTTCCGTCTCCGTCACTATCTCCAATTTTGATAATTCTGTAAGTGGCCTTAGTAGAGCCGGTGCAGGGAGATCCGGGCAGAACTGTATTGGAACAGCCCATTGCATCGTAAGTAGAGGTATATTGAACTCCGTCTTGTAATGGTAAATGTAAACCTCCGCTTCGAACTATGGTATCACTGCGCGTTGAAGACTGCAGACCGTATTTATTTTCCTGTTGAACAGTAGTTACTCGGATTTGGACTGATAAACTCTGCGAAAGATGAGAATTATTACAATTTGGTAACACAGCACCACCGGACACACCGAGTACCTGCATACTATAAGTTCCAGGCGGCATACAGTTAATTGTGGTATTTGTGGTAAATGAAGTATAAAGCCCTGCATTACAGTTTGTGCCTACATTACCATTATAAATCCGCACATAATTTGCTATACAACCTCCGGAATTTACTGAAAAATAGATATTTACATATCCACTAACGGTAAAAGTAACCCAGTCATTCATATCGTAGGTATAGCCTCCTTGGGTGTAGTCTGTATTTATAGTTGTTCCACATGGGCGATACAGACTCATGCGGGCATTACAGCCCCAAGCATCACTAAGGGTTGTCCAAGTACCGCCGGGGGATCCGGGCAGCGCACCTAATTGATGTGCTATAGGTATTGCAGCCGGATTCGGAGCGCGAGTAATACCAGCTCCTACCTCCTGTAATCGAATGCCAGTTGATGCCTCTAAATCCTTATGATACAATAACTGAACTGAATAGGTGGTATTGGGTTGTAATACACAACGTAAATCTACGCTCGGGCTACCATTAGTAAGTACCACACAACTTTGAACTACCGGCAAGGTTGTCCAAGGGGTGGTTTCCGGCACACAGTTACCTTGATACAAAATAAATCCGACACTCCAGTTTGGGCCACCTGTGATGATATTCTGCTGCCGAATTTCAAATCGAACAAAATCAACATAGCTGTCTGTGGTAAAAGTATGCCAAGAAGATTGGGTATAATTAGCACCTAAAGCCGGACAGTTTTCCGAAGTTGCCTCAATGGTTAAACACCCGACATCATAATCTAACCAACCCGTATTACCACTAAGCGTTCCAATACTATGTGGTGCAGTATGGCGGTCATAGGTGTTTAATACCGCGGGGTATGAGGTTGTGATTTCTATAAAAATAGGATAATTTGTATTGATATTATCTTTTGAACTAACTTGTACATAATATGTTCCGGGTTCAAGACAAGGGTTAAAACTGCTGCCAAATTTATTGAGTGGTGTTAATTTTGCCGGTGGAATATCCCCCAAAGCAGGCATACAAGCGGCTGCATAAAATACGGTAAATCCTGCATCTGCCTGCGGAATATTGTTAGCTGGCTGTTTTAACTCAATACGTACTCCTCGGTGGGTGGGTAGCACAAACTTATACCATACTGACTTTTTATCAGTACCGGCACTCACCTGAATAGAATGAAAAGGCTCCCCAAATTGAATGGTAGCACCGGTAAGGTCAGATTGTGAACTTGCGTACACTCCTATACCAAAGTTACCTGCTCCTAAGGATACAGTAGTGGCATTATTGCAGTTATCGTTAGCTGGCTGGGCAAAAGTTTTGGCGCAAATTGCCAAGATACTTCCAAGTAAAAATAACCGATAACGCAAATTAGGGGAGTTTCCACTACGGAAAACTAATTTTTTAAATTGCTGTATCATACGATCAACAATTAAAGGTTAATAAATTAAGTAAAAGCTATGGTTTAGCGGCAGCCGCGTCCTCCAACAGCGTTATTTCGGTTGTAAGTTTCATTGTATCCCCAATAAACCCCATATCTATCAGCTACACGGCAGTAGTCTTGGCTATTTGCCCAATGGCCGCCACGCCAGCCATTAGCACGCGGGAGTGTATTAGCCGGTGCCGGCCAATCTGTAACGTCAAAAAGCCCACCTACGGTGATATTTCCGTCTCCCCATGTTCCAATGTAGGGAGAAGCCGCCCCACAACCGGTTGTGGGATTATAGGTAGTTACAATAGTTTCAGCAACATTGCCGCTCATTTCCATTACACCATAGTAAGTAGCCCCGGTTTGTTCACGGGTAAGAGTAGTATCTCGTGCAAAAATACCACAGCCTATTGGTCCATAAGCATTATTCGTTTGGCCACTACCGGTTACATCTCCGCCGCTTAAGATTGCCTGCGAATTACAATAGCAGTAAATATCAATACCGGCGCAGCAAGGAGCAGTACCGGCATTGGCATGCAAATTGGCATTTACGTCCAGAACCGTCTCTGTTCCGTTCTCTGTTCCGCTGATTCGGAGAGCTTCTACAAAAGTATTGCTTCCCCAAGCATATCCGTTAGGGGCTATAAGGCCGGATCCTCGGCAAATTTTCTCATACTCAACATCCGTCATTGGGCGTAAGGCTGCCCAATCTAAATAAGTAAGGATGTCATTATAGTTAATGTAGTTACAGGCTCTGTCTATTTTATCGGTTACATATTCGCCTCCGGCAACATACAGAGAATGACGATAGTTTCCATTTTGAGTAGGATAACGTTGAGATGCAGCAACAACGGTAATAGTATTTAAAAAATCGGTATATTGTCCTTGTGAAATTTCATATTTCATTACATAAAATTTATCATACCCTTTTGGGAAGTTTGGCATAATATTTCGGTTTGCGCCGCAAATTGGATCATATACTGCTAAGGTACAAGATTCACAAGTAACATTTACGGGGGTAGGATCCCCCGAAGCTATTTGATACTTATAGTTTTCGGTACCATTGCTTCCGAGTAAATAGGAAGCCTGCGGTATCATCACCATTTCGATTCCAATAACCCGAATATCATATTCATTACTGGGGTCGTTTGATAAATTGGTACCGGCTCCGGATGACGCACCGGTTACCCGAAAAGTACAGGCTTGGTTTACAATATGTCCAGTACCGTAATTAGCTCTTCGGATTAAGGCACCGGTATTATGGCCGCTGCCGCCTCCAAGTCTATTTGTAGTGGTAATATTTTCGGCAAATGCTACGTTAGGCCCTAAGGTATGATCTCCCATTGTTGTAGATAATAAAGCATGTTCCCAAGCCCCTGTTGAGCCGCATAAACGATATTTAATAAACACCCAAACGGCATCATAGTTAGTGGGAATGCCTTGCACCCGCCAGCTATTTTGCCAAGAGAGAACAAAAGAAACATCATTTCTATTGCCGGTAGCAGAACGAGTAACACTCGTAACTGTTACTGCATTTCCAAAGGTATTGTAAAAATTACAACACAATGCCAAAAATAGCAAAACTCTAATAGTAAAAAAACGTTCCATGGCTATTTAATTATAAAATGTTAAAGTGTAAAATTATCTGCAAATATAAAAAAATACCGATACAAAAAGCAAGCAAAATTCACAATTAATAAAAAAGACACCTAAATGACATAAAAAAGTAGGTTAAATTTATTTTGCTTAAATTCAATCAAAAATAGAATATTATTTTATTAAAAAAAATACTCTTTTAGCGAAAAGCTAAAAGAGTATTCATATTTCTCCTTAGAAAGGGTTGTTTATTTAGGTGAATTTGGGGGTTGTGGCGTTGCAGGTTGGTTTTGAGGTACTGGTTCAACTTCTGCTTGGATTGTCAATACTTGGCTGCTACGTTCTGGAGAATTGGAGATAACAGTAACGGTTTTACTTTCTTTGCCATTTTTTCCTGCGGAATTATAAGTTACTTTGATAGAACTAACTTCGCCTGGTTTTAGCTTCATTTTTTCGGGTTGGCCGGCTGTGCAACCGCAACTTGCCTTAGTCTTACGTATAACTAACTCTTTTTTGCCGGTATTCTTGAATTCAAATTTAGTTTCTACAACTTCGCCGGCTTTTATTTTGCCAAAATCATGATTGATCGTTGTAAATTCTATCTTAGGGCCGCTAAGGGAGTCTTCTTTGGTAAAATTTTCTTCAACAGTAGAGCTTACATAAATTGTTTTATCTGCATCTGTAGAGTCATCGGTAGTCATTTTGGTTTGTTCATGCAAAAAACCATAATCATTGACTACAGCCGCATTATACTTAACCGTTATTTTAACGCTGTCTTTGGGTTGTAATACTTTATTGGTAGGTTCAAAGGTGATGTGAGGAGGAGCAGTAATGGATTTAATAGCTACTGGTTTTGTCCAATCATTATAGACAATAAAGGTGCTGGTATTGGTTTGATTGTTTTTGATGTTTCCGAATGCAACATGGTTGGTAGAGAAGCGTAGGTTTCCGACTTTGGTGGGATACCAATCTGCCGGGCCTTTAACACGAGGAACTACTTCTCCTTTGATGGTAAGCACTTTAATATCTTCTACAGAAGATGTATCCACTTTTGCTTTAACAGTTATGGATTTTGTGAATGGGCCTGGGCGATTCATTGGGTTGTATTCTGCGATAATAGAACCTCGTTTACCGGGAGCAACAGGTTCTTTGTCCCACTTAGGAGTTGTGCAGCCACAAGAAGCCTTAACGTCAGTTAGAGTAATTGGTAGATTTCCGGTATTCGTGAACGAAAATTCATGCTTAGCAGGTCCGCCTTCTTCTTTTATTTGCCCAAAATCATAGGCTTCGATGTCAAATTTAATCGCACCTTTTTGTTGGGCAAAAGCAGATACGGCAGTAATAACAAATGCCGTTAGTAACAAATACAGTTTTTTCATAATGTTTCTTTAAGAATATTGAAAGATTTTAATATTTGGCTTTTGAATACAAAATTTATGCCAGCTACAAAGCATAAGTCATTAATATTTGAACTTAATACTTTTCATAGCCTCCCCTTGTTGTATTTGGGCAACATAGACTCCCGCTGAAAGTCCATCTAAATTGATAATCAAGTGATTAGATAAATCATTTGCTGGAATTACTAACTGGCGAATGCTTCTGCCATATACATCAGTAATTTTGACAGTTAAGGGTAAATTCTCTGTGGTTTTTGAAACTTTTAGATGTAAATCTGTGGCTGATACATAGCAAGATACATTCCCAAAAGCATTTTCTAAGCGGTTGGTCGTTTGCTGAACCGTAACTTTATAGCCAATAGACTGCGGTACTGCAATTTGCCCCAAACCTTGTATATTAACGGTTAGCGTTGCATCTATCATTACTGAATCCGTTGGGTTTGTAGGAACGGTAGGCGTTCCATATAGCCGGATGCAGCCAAATGGACCAACATTAGGGTAGCTTGGATCTGGTACCCAATTGCCTCCGCTGGCATCCATATCATAGTTCAATCCAGTAGGAATATTGGAGATATTATCTAGCACAACTTCATCAATAGATGCAGGTCCCATAAAAGTATTAACACTTGGTGCTGCAACAAAATGAATGACGGTATCTACATATTGATTAAGTTCTAATATTAACTCAGGATAAGGGACAGCACACATTCCTACATTAGGATCCGGTGTGCAGGCATTTGGGTCTGGTGTGCAATATTGCTGGGCTTTTACACTAACTGAAAAAAGCAAAATAAACAGTAGAGAGATCGAATAGTTACGCATATCTTTATTTTTCGCAAATATACCAGCTATTTTATTCCTACCAAACAGACTAACGATAAAACGTACAATATCGAAGTTATTCTGCTAAAAAGATACGTTTAGTTATCTTAAAAATAATAATTCTCTGTATTTCGGTAGTGGCCACAAATTATCAGGAATCATAAATTCGAGTTTATCACAATGATAGCGAATTTCATCAAGTAGCGGTAATACTTGATTACAGTAAATAACGGACTTCGTTTCTAAGACTTCTTCTTTGTTTGCAACTTTTCGGATTTCTATCATTTTCTTGACCGTTCTGGTGATTGCACTGACGTGCTCTGCAACCTTTTTTATGGTAACGATTTGTGCATCTAAAAGATCTTCATCTATATTAATTTCTCGTAATCCCTTTAGGTTTGTAATTAGCTCATTTTGATAAGTAATTGCTGTTGGAACGATTTGGTTAATGGCTATTTCTCCTAAAATTCGGGCTTCTATCTGAATTTTTTTTGTATAGGTTTCTAACTTAATTTCCCATCTGGCATGAAGTTCTCGTTCTGTTAGAATATTTTTTCTCTCAAATAGACTTATCGTTTGGGGAGATATATATGCTTTTAGAGCTTCCGGCGCGTTGGGAATATTTGACAGCCCCCTTTTCTGTGCTTCATTTTTCCATTCTTCGCTGTATCCATTTCCTTCAAAACGGATAGATTTGCTTTCCTGAACATACTGTACCAAGGTGTCTATTATTGCGGTCTCTTTAGTTTTTCCGCTTTCAATTTGATTTTGAACGGTTTCTTTAAATGCTTGGAGTTGGTCAGCTACGATTGTGTTTAGGATAATCATTGCTGGGGCGCAGTTTGCAGAAGAACCTACCGCCCGAAGTTCAAATTTATTACCGGTAAAGGCAAAGGGAGACGTTCTATTCCGGTCAGTATTATCTTTCAGCAGTTCAGGAATACGTGGAACGCCGAGTTTTATAGTTGATTTTGAGGCAATTAAAGTATCATGTGAGCGTTTTTCAAATTCATCTAAAATTTGGGTAAGCTGGCTTCCGATAAAAGCGGATATTATTGCCGGAGGTGCTTCATTTGCTCCTAAGCGGTGGTCATTACTGGCTGAAGCTATCCCTGCACGCATTAAATCTGCATGTGTATGAAGTGCTTTTAATGTACAAATAAAAAATGTTAAAAACTGTAAATTATCTTTGGCTGTTTTTCCGGGTGTAAGTAAGTTTTTGCCGGTGTTGGTTATCAATGACCAGTTGTTATGCTTTCCGGATCCATTTACGCCGGAAAAAGGTTTTTCGTGTAGCAAAACAGCAAAGTTGTGTTTTTGCGCAATCCGCTGCATCACGTCCATTAGCAGTAAGTTGTGGTCATTGGCAATATTTAGTTCTTCAAAGATGGGGGCGCATTCAAACTGGCCGGGAGCTACTTCGTTGTGCCGTGTTTTTAATGGAATGCCCAATTGGTGGCATTTAACTTCTAACTCCATCATAAAGTTAAGCACTCTTTCGGAGATTACGCCGAAATAGTGGTCTTCCAATTGCTGGCCTCTGGGGGGTTTGGCCCCAAATAATGTTCTACCGGTATGAATTAAATCCGGCCGAGCATTATATAGGTTTATATCTACCAAAAAATATTCTTGTTCAGCCCCCAAACTAACTCCTACTCGGGTAACGTTTTTATCAAAAAGTTGGCAAATATCTGTTGCCGCTTTATCTATCAGGGCAATAGTTTTGAGCAAAGGGGTTTTAAAGTCGAGTGCTTCTCCGGTGTGTGAGATAAAAATGGTTGGAATACAGAGGGTTGTGCCGATGATAAAAGCCGGTGAGCTGGGGTCCCAAGCGGTATAGCCGCGTGCTTCAAAGGTATTGCGAATTCCGCCAGAAGGAAATGATGAGGCATCCGGTTCCTGCTGCGCTAATTCGCTTCCAGAAAATGACTCAATGACATAAGTATTCTGAATCGTAAAAAAGGCATCGTGTTTTTCGGCAGTTAATCCGGTAAGTGGCTGAAACCAATGTGTATAATGCGTAGCTCCCTTAGAAAGTGCCCACTGTTTCATCGCCGAAGCAATTTCCTCCGCCACCTGAAAGCTGATAGTAGCATTGCTATCCAAATTTTGAAGTAAAGAAATAACTTCCGGAGAAACATAATTCCGCATCGTTTCTACCGAAAAAACAAGCTCCCCAAAATATTCCCCAATTCGTTTTTGAGGCATTAAGAAACGGCCTGTTACAGTTTTGTTCAAATTTTCTAACGCTAAAAAACGTAAATTTGTCATATAATATTATTTTGTAAAACTAAAGAATTTTGTCTTTCAAATTGTTTTTCGGCAGCAAATATCATAATTTTTAATGTAAGAACATAAAATAAATATTTAAAATAACATAAAATAAATATTTAAGGTAAAAAAATCATATATTAAGTTAATTTCTGTTTTTTTATGGGAATTCATAATTTTGTCTTTTTGTGTTTATTTGATATTAAAGTATTAAACTTAGATAGGGATTCAAGAATAAAAATGTTTTCTGTTTTTGAATTATGTTTGATAGAATGTTTACTTTTGCTTTGTAAACAAAAGTTCAAGAAGATATGGCGAAGACCCAAACTGTAAAATCCAATAAGTATTCCACAGAGCAAGTTCTTTGGTGGTATGAGCAGATGCTTTTGATGCGGAAGTTTGAAGAGAAGGCCGGTCAGTTGTATGGAATGCAAAAAATCAAAGGTTTTTGTCATTTATACATTGGTCAAGAGGCTGTTGCCGCTGGAATAGAGAGCGCTATTACACCGGAAGACTATGTCATTACAGCCTATAGAGAGCACGGAAATGCCTTAGTAAGAGGCGTTTCTGCAAATGCAGCAATGGCAGAACTCTTTGGTAAAGCTACCGGATGCTCCAAAGGAAAAGGAGGTTCAATGCACATGTTTTCCAAAGAACATAACTTTTTAGGAGGGCACGGTATCGTTGGCGGGCAGATTCCACTGGGAGCCGGCGTAGCTTTTGCCATAAAATACCGCAAAGAAAAAAAAGTATGTATCACCATGTTTGGAGACGGCGCACTAAGACAAGGTGCTCTACATGAGGCTTTTAATATGGCTAGCACATGGAAACTACCGGTTGTGTTTATCGTCGAAAACAACTTCTATGCGATGGGAACATCGGTAGAAAGAACATCTAATGTTACAGAGTTAAGCCAGATTGGAGCAGCATACAATATGCCTTCTTGGCAAGTAGATGGAATGAATGTAATGTCTGTTCATGAGGAAGTTAGCAAAGCTGTTCAGCACGCTAAGGCCGGAAATGGTCCCGTATTTTTAGAAATCCGTACCTATCGGTACAAAGGCCATTCAATGTCTGACCCGGCTAAATATCGTACCAAAGAAGAGTTAGAAAAATATAAAGACCTTGACCCTGTAGCCCATATAAAAAATTATATTGTTGAAAACAAAATTGCTTCTGACCCAGAAATCAACCTTATTGAAGAGCGCATAAAACTTACTGTACAAGAATCCGTAACCTTTGCCGAAAATTCTCCTTTTCCAGAGCCGGAAGAGCTTTACACCGATGTTTATGTTCAGGCGGACTATCCTTTTTTGATGGATTAACGTGCCTACCGCCGTAATAACCGGGGCAGGTTCCGGAATCGGCTTGGAAACTATAACTGCATTTTTAAACACCGAAAGTAATACCGAAGTCATTGCAATAGTTCATTCGGAAGCAGATATAGTTAAGCTAAACCAGAAATTTGCCCAAAATTCCCAATTACAGGTTTTATGCTGGGATATTGTTTCGGGAGATTCTTCCATAATAAAGCAAATTATCGGCTCAAAAACAGTTGATATTCTGATAAATAACGCCGGATTTTTGGTAAATAAACCATTTACAGAACTTAGTTATGCAGATTTTTTGCAAGCATGGGAAGTCAATTGTTGGGGTTCAGCCCGGGTTATTCAGTTGTTATTACCCAATTTATTGCAAGCCTCTCATCCACACATAATTATGATTGGAAGTATGGGCGGAATTTCGGGAAGTGTTAAATTTTCCGGATTAACTGCCTATTCAAGTGCAAAAGGCGCATTAACCATTTTAACGGAATCTCTGCATTATGAATATTTACAAACGAACCTTACCTTCAACTGTTTATGCTTTGGTGCAGTTCAAACTAAAATGCTCACCAAGGCTTTTTCAGATTATCAAGCACCGCTAAGAGATTCAGAAGCAGGGCTTTTTGTGGCAAACTTTGCCCAAACCGGATACCGCTATTTTCGCGGAAAAATAATTCCGGTTTCTACAACCACTCCCTAAATTTTATCTATCTATAAAAAAATGACACCGGAAAAAGCCAAAGAAACAATGCAGCAACTGGCTATCGAAATTGAAAAACACAATTATCTATACTACACCTTAGCCAAGCCGATTATTTCCGACCAGACTTTCGATGCTTTGTTACGCCAATTACAAGCATTGGAGCGTCAATACCCAAACTTTGCAGATATAAATTCTCCTACCCAACGAGTGGGGGGCACTATCACCCGAAAATTTGAAACCTTTACACATATCCGCCCAATGCTGAGTTTGCCCAACACTTATACCCGTGAAGAACTGCTTAACTTTACCCAAAAAGCTGCCCAAGAAACCAATACTTACTTTATTATTCAACATAAGTTTGACGGAGTAGCACTCAGCCTACATTACCAAAAAGGGATTTTAACTGCTGCCGTAACTCGCGGAGACGGCCAAACCGGAGACCTCATTACGGCAAATGCCAGAACAATCCGAAACATACCACTATCTTTACAAGGAGAAAATTATCCCGAAAACGTAGAAGTTCGTGGAGAAGTTTTTATGCAAAAAAAAGATTTTCAGACACTTAATGAAGAACGAAAAGAAGCCGGAGAAACCTTGCTGATGAACCCACGTAACACCACCGCCGGAACCCTAAAACTACAAGATTCAGCTCAAGTAGCTAAGCGAAAACTCTCATTTGTAGCTTATTATGCAGAATCAAGCAGCTCACTCCCCCGATCTGACTATGAACGTATGCAACTCCTTGCCCAATGGGGATTTTCTATTGATAAAAACACCCTAAAAACAAAATCCATCACAGAAGTAGAAAATTACTTAAACTACTGGAAATCAAATATAGATTCGCTCCCTTACGAAATTGACGGAATCGTAATCAAAGTTGATGATCACAACACCCGTTCAGAATTAGGTTTTACAGCCAAAATCCCCCGTTGGGCAATTGCTTACAAATATGCTGCAGAACAAGCTGTAACATCGTTATTGTCAGTTAGTTTTCAGGTAGGCAGAACCGGTATTATTACACCTATTGCCAATTTAGAACCGGTTTTGCTGGGTGGAACAATCGTCAAACGGGCATCCCTTTATAATGCTGATGAACTCGAACGCTTGCAACTCAGTGCAGGAGACCAAGTTATGGTTGAAAAAGGCGGGGAAATAATCCCCAAAGTAGTGGGAATCGCTGTGAAAAACACCTCCGAAAAACTTA
The DNA here is from genome assembly GCA_026932145.1 of Bacteroidia bacterium. NCBI lineage: Bacteria > Pseudomonadati > Bacteroidota > Bacteroidia > Bacteroidia bacterium. The sequence goes on along the minus strand of JAIXKT010000007.1, from coordinate 395,358 downwards.
TTGAATTTATAAAAAACTGCCCTGCCTGCGGCAGCATTTTGTCTAACAATGCCGAAGAAGTTGGAGTTTATTGCACTAATTATCAACGTTGTAAACCCCAAATAGCCGGCAAAATAGAACACTTTGCTGCACGTAAAGCAATGGCTATTGACGGGCTTGGAACTGAAATTATAGAACAACTTGTTCAAAAAGAATTAATTACAACTATTGCTGATTTATATGACATTACCTTTGAACAATTAGTACAATTGGATCGTTTGGGAAAAAAATCAGCCCAAAATTTAATCCAAGCTATTGAGGCAAGCAAGAGTATTCCTTTTCATCGGGTTTTATTTGCCTTAGGAATTCGCCATGTGGGAGGAACGATTGCCGAAAAATTAGCACAGCATTTTCATTCTTTGCAATCATTGAGTACAGCAACTCAGCAAGAGTTACTAAGCGTTCCGGAAATTGGCCCTACGATTGCCCAATCCATAGTAGATTATTTTGACAATACCGATAACCAACTTACCATAAAGAGATTAGAGAAAAATGGACTACAATTGGCCTATACTGGCAAACCAGAAGTCCAACAGGGTTCTCAAAAGCTATCCGGCATTTCTATTTTGATTTCAGGAACTTTTGAGAACATATCCCGTGATGAATTAAAGTTAATCATTACCCAAAATGGCGGCATCAATGCGTCCGGTGTTTCTAAAAAATTAAATTACTTACTTGCTGGAAATGAAGCCGGTAGCAGTAAGATTTCTAAAGCTGAAGAGTTAAATATTCCGATAATTTCATTGGTTGAATTTCAAAAATTATTAGCCTAAAAATATCTATTCTTTTTTCTTTTTCTCGGATTAAAAGATATTCATAACCCAAAACTGGTGTGGATAAGGATTTTTTAGCCGATAAATAGTTCGTTGTAATTTTACGGATTCGGAGGGCGTATGCAATTTAAAGATATAATTGGGCAAGAAAAAGCGAAACAGTTTTTTATTCAAGCTGTTAAACAGAACCGTATCAGTCATGCGTTGTTATTATCGGGGCCAAATGGTGTGGGAAAGTTACCTTTTGCCCTTGCGATAGCTCAGTATCTCAATTGTGATTCCCCTACCGAAGATGATAGCTGCGGTATCTGCCCGTCCTGCCAGAAATCTGCAAAACTTATTCACCCGGATTTACGCTTCGTAGTACCGGCTTTGCCCGCACGTTCAGATGCCAAAGGAAGTTATGAAGACTACTTAGAATTATTTAGAACTGCCTTTAAAGCAAATAGTTACGTTAATCCATTAGATTGGCCTTTGGGCTTAAATAAATCTGATTCCGAAAAGACAGAATCCCGCCAAACCTCAATCTACATTGAAATTATTCGAGAACTCAAACGAAAATTGGTTTTAACTTCTTTTGAATCTACCCACAAAGTAGTGATTGTTTGGCAATCTGAAAAAATAAACATCGAAGCAAGCAACGCATTCCTGAAATTATTAGAAGAGCCTCCGGAAAATACCATTATCATTCTGACTACAGCTAACGAAATTAGTTTACTACCCACAATTCGTTCCCGCTGTCAGAGAATCTCATTAAAACGCTTGGATGACAATCAGATAGCTAAAATCCTCCAAACTTATTACAACCCAGACGAATCGGAAAATCACCTTGATGAGGTTCATTTGCAAGAAATCGCTAAATTAGCTGATGGAAACGTGCATAGAGCCCGTGAATTATTATCAGAAATTGGAGAACAACAACTGCAAAAACCTTATACACAATGGATTACAGCCTGCTATCAAGGTAATTTAATTGATATTCGGGCTTGGGTAGATGAAATGGCTAAGAAAAACAAAAATTACCAACGTAATTTTCTGGCTTTCGCACTCAATAAACTTCGGGATTCTTTATTATATGAGTTTGATAGTGATTCACTAACCGCAAATACGCCTGATGAAATAATTTCCTTACGGAAATTTGGCCGCTTTTTAAGCCTTAATGGCGTGGAAGCTCTATCTGAAAAATACAATCAAGCAGACTTTTACCTTTCACGAAATGCCAATTCACAAATCGTATGGTATGCTTTATCGCTGCAAATTCATGCAATTTTAAAACATCGAGCCGAAAAAGTGAACGTAAAAATCGAAACTCCCTCCTAAGCATTAAAAAGCCAGATTTAAAGATATAAGCCTCTCAAAATTAGATCAATTTACAGGTTATCAACTAAATACAACTTAATCATAAGGATTGTTTACTATATTTTTAGCTTTTTAAATATTACTTATGTTACTCTTTTTAATGATAAACTTCATAAGTTTTTGTGATAAAAGTCATATTAAGTATTTCGGTGCTACATTAATTTTGTCATGTTTTATTAGTTAATATTTTATGAAACAAATTATTTTAATGTTGGTGGCCGCTTTTGTATTTGCCTCCTGCAATTCTGGTCAAGAAGAAAGCGCATCTACGCAAACAACTTCTACTGAAAGTACTCCGGGCGTTGGTCAATCCGGCGTGAAAGATGATGTATCTAAGCCTAATATTGTTCAAACTGCCGTAGGCAGCAAAGATCACACAACCTTAGTTACTGCGGTAAAAGCTGCCGATTTAGTGGATGCATTGAGTAATGCCGGCCCTTTCACTGTTTTTGCGCCAACAAATGCCGCTTTTGAGAAACTTCCTAAAGGCACTGTTGAAGGATTACTAAAGCCGGAGAAGAAAAATGACTTAGTTAACCTCTTAGGCTATCACACTTATGTAGGCGTTATTGACGGAATACTACTTCAAGATGGCTCCGAATACGACATGGTTTTTGGCGGAAAAGTTAAAATCACCAAAAAAGATGGAAAAACCTTTGTCAATGATTCCGAAATCTTAGCAACCATCAAGACTTCTAATGGAGTTATTCACGTAATTGGTGATGTGTTAATGCCCAAAAAGTAACCCTTAAATTCGTTTAAAATCGGTCGTGCTTTGAGCTAAAATATTTCAAAGTATGACCGATTTTTATGTGATAAGGGTTCGTTTATCGAACAACTTTAAGTTCTAACCTTTGATTGTTCTTATGTCAACCGAAATATCAAAAAAATATAAAGACTACGTGCCCGAAATTGTAATTAAGAAAATTAAGATTTGTATTTTTGCCCAAGAAATCAGTAGTAATAAATGGTTAGCAGCATTAAGACAGAAACCGAACGAGCAATACGAGACCTGCACGCCCGTGAATTACTACGTTTAGGCTGGTATCGCCAGTGGAGTAACAGCCCGGGAATAAGAACTTTGCGCCAAAGAAAAGCACAACATCAAGCATTTTTGTTAGAATTATTACGAAAAAGAGAGCTAAACCCAGCTTGGTATGCTACCTTATTTTACTATTCTGGGCATATTTTTGGACTTTGTACCGCAATTTTACCTCTTTCCTTAGCTAAACGAATCGAAAAGACCTTAGAATTTTGGATTTTACTGAGATACGAATACTACCTACAACAAGTAATTCTAAACGCCGACATTCGCTCTATGATAGAAGCAATACAACTGCGTAAGCTAAACCACAATGAACCTAACAAAGATGTAATCAATTTGTTAGAAAAGCTTGTAGAAAATCAACAGCAGGCATTAGGATAATAACAAAAGAATCAAAAAAAAGAATTAAACTTGTACCAATTTTTAACGCATGAAATTACACGAATATCAAGCAAAAGACATCCTGAAGTCTTACGGAGTGCCTATACAGGAAGGACTTGTTGCAGGGACAGTAGAAGAGGCTGTAGCAGCAGCAAAAGGGCTATACCCGAACCCTACCGGTAAAGAATTTTACGTAGTAAAAGCTCAGATTCACGCCGGCGGACGTGGCAAAGGGGGCGGCGTTAAAGTAGCTAAATCCTTAGAAGATGTCCGCGAAAAAGCATCCCAAATATTAGGAATGCAACTGATTACGCACCAAACCGGCCCAGAAGGCAAAAAAGTAAATAAGATATTAATCGCCCAAGACGTATTCTATCCCGGCTCCACCGAACCCAAAGAATATTATCTGGGAATAACCCTTGACCGCACAGTTGGCAGAACTGTTATTATGGCTTCTGCCGAAGGCGGTGTAGAAATCGAAAAAGTAGCTGCAGAAACACCTGAAAAAATCATCAAAGAATGGATAAATCCAACTATTGGTCTTCAGCCTTTTCAAACCAGAAAAATAGCTTTTGCACTCGGCTTTGAAGGCGAAGCCTTTAAACAATGTACCAAATTCATTGAAGCTCTGCACCGCGCTTACCAGGAAACAGATGCCTCTTTGTTTGAAATTAATCCGATGCTAAAAACCAGCGATAACAAAATTATCGCCGTAGATGCCAAAATAGATATTGATGAAAATGCCCTATTCCGGCACAAAAGCTACGAAGCTCTTCGCGATTTAAGCGAAGAAGAACCCTTAGAAACAGAAGCCCGTGAAAATAACCTGAACTATATTAAACTTGACGGAAACGTTGGCTGTATGGTAAACGGTGCCGGCCTCGCAATGGCAACAATGGACATCATCAAACTTTCCGGCGGAGAGCCGGCTAACTTCTTGGATGTTGGCGGCGGAGCAAATCCCAAAACCGTAGAAGCCGCTTTCAGAATAATTTTAAAAGACCCACACGTAAAAGCTATTCTAATCAATATCTTCGGGGGTATTGTTCAATGCGACCGCGTAGCAAACGGTGTAGTAGAAGCCTACCGCAACATCGGAAATATTTCCATCCCAATTATTGTGCGATTACAAGGCACTAACGCCGAAATAGCCGCCAAAATCATCAATGAATCCGGCTTAAAAGTAGCTTCCGCCATCTTACTTAGCGAAGCTGCCCAAAAAGTTCGCGAAGCACTTACAGTATAGTTAGAAACCAACCCAAAAAAATAATGGCCAAAAGTAGTCTGAAAATATACTACTTTTGGCCATGCGTTTATTAACAGCTATTTTATTCCTAATTGCTTTAAAATCATACACACAAAATCAAGAACCACATCTTAGAAATATAAAGCAACTTACCTTTGGGGGAGATAATGCAGAGGCTTATTTCTCCTTTGACGGAAAAAAACTGGTATTTCAAAGCAATAATCCCGCATGGGGGCTACATTGCGACCAAATTTACAGTATGGTAATCAACCAAGCTATAAAAAAAGGCAAAGGTTATCTGCCCCCAAAAATCAGCACCGGAAAAGGAAAGACTACTTGTTCTTATTTTCTCAAAGATAATCAACATATTTTGTATGCTTCTACTCATTTACAGCATGAAAATTGCCCTCCTCCCCCACCACCTCGCCCAGATAGGAAATATCTATGGGCTTTAAATCCTGAGTTTGACATTTTTATAGCTGATAATTCCGGAAAAATAACCAAACAGCTAACCGACGTTCCCGGATATGATGCAGAAGCGACAGTTTCCCCCAAGGGAGATAAAATCGTGTTTACTTCGGTTCGTAACGGCGATTTAGACCTCTATGTTATGGATATAGATGGTTCTAATGTAAAACAAATCACCCATGAATTGGGTTATGACGGCGGAGCATTTTTTTCCCCTGATGGTAAGCAGCTGATATTCAGAGCTTCCAGACCTAAAACAGAAGTGGAAATTGATGAATACAAACAGCTATTGGCACAGAACTTGGTTGCGCCCACCAATATGGAAATCTTTGTTTGCGACATTGACGGCCAAAATATGCGGCAAATAACACACTTGGGAAAAGCAAATTGGGCACCCTTCTTCCACCCGTCCGGCAAAAAGGTGCTTTTTTCCTCTAACCACCATTCAGAAAAAGGATATGACTTTCAGTTGTATATGATTGATATTGACGGGAAAAATTTACACCGGATTACTGAAAAAAGCCTTTTTAACGCCTTTCCGATGTTTTCACCGGATGGTAAAAAACTGGTATTTTCCTCTAACCGTGATAACGGCGGAACACATGATACCAACGTTTTTATTGCAGATTGGGTAGAAAATCCCTAAAACCATACTAATTTTACTTTCATTAAATAGACAATTTTTTTAGTTGTGGCTCAGAAAGCTATGATTTCGTTGGTGAATCATGATTGCAACCATGGCATCATGGTTTTCTGTTTTCTATAAAAAGCAAGTAGTCCCCCCTGACAAATCTTCTGCTTCTGGCTCGTAATGAGTTATTTACACCTTCTGTCTTCTTCGTTAAATGCTTACCAACGCAGCGCTTGACAAAATTAGGTCAAGCACTGCGTTGTGGCGGAAGCCCGAAGGGATTTCGCCACAACGCATTCATTTGTGAAATCGTCGAAATTATATTACTTTTAACTCCGGATAAATGTTGTGTTATGTATGATATATTCACACATAAATATACTAAATATCAGCATTTTGTTCAATTTTGTATCAGTTAATTTATTGACAATCAATTGTTTACATTAAAATTTACCAAAGTATTATATGAGAAATATCACAAAAATATCAATTCTAAACGGACTAATTCTACTATGCTTGACACTATCAGAATTTTTGGGTCTAATTAAATTTGATTTATTACTTCCCTATCATTGGCATAAAATACTACATATAATTGGAGTAGTGTTATTTATGGGAAATATGATTGTTGGACCAATTTGGTTTATGTATGCGTATTTTTCGAAAGACAAAACACTTCTGGAATTTGCTGGAAGATTATTAGAACTGACAGACATTTACCTTACTATTCCGGGTATAGCACTAACTGTTTTAAATGGATTGTATCTTGCCTCTGTTTATGGTGGGAGCAAAAATCAACCTTGGCTTTTCTATTCAATGATTTTACTGTTTGTAATGTGGGGTTTATCAATTCCATTGATCTACCTTCAGGAGAAGATGTATCAATCTTTAGATAAGGAATTTGACATTAAAATAATTAACACCTTAATAATTCGTTGGGGCATTTTGGGGACTTTTGTGATGATACCACCTTCTATAGTATTTTATTTAATGATAGTTAAGACGATTTGATTAAAAGTGTAAAAATGAACAACGACCCGCTAACACAGGGTTTGTGTCAGGCAGGGTAACGTGCAAATTTGGAGCTTTGTGCTTCTATTTAAGTTTAGTGCTGGTTGACAATTTTGGAGCCTGTTGCACGACAAAAAGAATAAAAATATTTAACTATTTGATTTTGAA
>JAIXKT010000007.1:379791-386769 GCA_026932145.1 Bacteroidia bacterium | reverse complement strand
ACCCCGAATGCAGTACAAGCTTTGTGCACTTAGCTATGATTAGAATTATGCTTAACAGAATAAAAAAATAAATTTTAAACAACCTCTAAATAGATATTTTTTTATTTTTGCGATATGAGTTTTCGAAAATTTGAGATTATTTTCTTTATTTGCTTCTTGTTTTGTAGTTTTGAGATATATTCTCAAAGAGATTCTAAGAATACTTCGGAAACCTTACGCTTTAAACAACTTCGGGAGGAACTTCCTACACCAACAGAATCCCGTTTAGCAACAGGTGCTCCCGGCCCTAAATATTGGCAAAATCGCGCAGATTATAGCATTGATGTAACCGTAGATGATATTAACCAACTTGTAACCGGAAAAGAAACTATTACTTATCATAACTTTTCACCACATACACTTACTTACCTCTGGGTTCAATTAGACCAAAATATTTTTGCTTCTGATTCAAGAGCCAAACTAATGTCAAACGCTCCTGATTATCAAAATATTACCATAGAACAATTAGCAGATAAATTAGCGATACCACCAAATTTAGGTTATAAAATAGAAGTCGTTCAGGATTCTAAGGGGAGGGTTTTAAAAAAGACAATCTATGATACAATGATGCGAATTGATTTACCAACTGCATTATTATCCGGTCAAGATTTTGTTTTTTCGATTCATTGGAATTTTAAGATAAATGACGGCAAAAAAGGGGGGCGTTGCGGCTATGAGTTTTTTGAATCAGATGGAAATTATATCTATGAACTAGCCCAATGGTTTCCGCGTATGTGCGTATATGACGATGTAAATGGCTGGCAACATAAATCTTATCTTGGGCGTGGCGAATTTGCCCTTGAATTTGGGGATTATACGGTAAATATTACCGTTCCTAATGACCACATTGTTGCCGCTACCGGAATCTTAACAAATCCTGATAAAGTACTAACAACAAAGCAGTTAGAACGATACAATCAAGCTAAAAATGCTGAAAAGCCTATCTTTATCGTTACCCCCGAAGAAGCTACCGAAAACCAGCAATCCAAACCCAATGGCACTAAAACATGGCGATTTTTTGCCAAAAACGTACGTGATTTTGCATTTGCAACTTCCCGAAAGTTTGTCTGGGACGCAGCCTCCGTTAAAATAGCCGGTAATTCTACACTGGCAATGTCTTTTTACCCCAAAGAAGGAATGCCTCTTTGGGATAAATATTCCACACACACCATCATCCACACACTTAAAGTTTATTCCCGTTATTCGTTAGACTATCCTTATCCTGTTGCTATTTCTGTGAACGGCCCTGTTTATGGAATGGAATATCCCATGATTTGCTTCAATGGTCCCAGACCGGAAAAAGATAAAACATACTCAAAGGCAACGAAATATGCACTGATTTCTGTGATTATTCATGAAGTTGGCCATAATTTTTTTCCGATGATTATCAGCTCTGATGAACGGCAGTGGACTTGGTTAGATGAAGGCTTAAATTCCTTTATACAGTTTCTAACGGAACGTGAATTTGAGCCAAATTACCCCTCTCGAAGAGGCTTTCCGAGTTCGGTAGTTCCTTATATGTCCGGCGGAGGACTCGAACCCATCATGACAAACTCTGAATCTATCTCTCAATTTGGGAATAATGCGTATTTGAAACCGGCTGTTGGGTTAAATATTTTACGCGAAACAATCATGGGGCGGGAATTGTTTGACTATGCTTTCAAAGAATATTGCCAACGTTGGAAATTCAAACACCCGGAGCCGGCAGACTTTTTTAGAACCTTAGAAGACGCATCCGGCGTTGATTTAGACTGGTTTTGGCGCGGCTGGTTTTTTGAAACAGACCCGGTAAATATTGGAATACAGTCCGTTACATGCTGGAAGCTAAATCCAAGCGACCCTAACATTACCAAAACCTTAGCAAAACAACAGTATGAAAAGACCTCTCAAAATCTCACAAATATCAAAAATGACACGTTAATAAAACAATATTATATTTCTGATAAACCGGAACTAAAAGATTTCTACAACCAATATGATGAATATGCTGTTACAAATAGAGAAATAGAAGCCTACCGAAATTACGTCAATAATTTATCTGAATCTCAACAAAAGCTACTACAAAGTAATCAATATTTCTATGTATTGGAATTTAATAATGCCGGAGGGATGCTCATGCCTATCATTATCCAAGTAACCTACAAAGACGGAAGTAAAGAAGTATTTCGTTTTCCGGTTGAACTTTGGGTCAAAAACACAGTTACTTGCACAAAGGAAATAATTAGCAATCAGGAAATTATAGAATTTCAATTAGATCCTTTTCTGGAGACAGCAGATATAGACACCTCAAACAACGTTTTTCCCAGAAAACCTGAGGTTTCCAGATTTGAGCTATTTCGGCAGCAGCAACGGGGCGGAAATCCGATGCAATACCAAACTCGCTGAATACCATAGCCACTATTTTTTTATTTCTTATTGTTAGTTTACCAAAAAAAAGTAATTTTGCTCGTTCGTTTCGCACTCATTTAGATAATCTTACAGTCAGCGATACTTTTTTGCGCAGTTTTTTTGCTTGCGCACTTCATATAATATGATTGATACCACTACTTTAAACAAAAAACTCATCTCTGAATTACGTTCAGCCGCGCAGGAATTAGGCGTAGAAAACTTTAAAGACCTAAAAAAAAATGAACTTATTGAAGAAATTATCAGACTTTCAGAAAGTTCAGCTGTAGATAATTCAGAAAATTCATCTGCCAATAAATCCAAAAGAAAAAGAATTATTTCTAATCAACCAATTGATAATCAATCTACTTCAATAGATTCTGATATTACAGATTCCCAAGATAATGTTTCTAATTTACCTAAAGAGCAGATTACGGAGAACCATTTAGAGGAGTCAAATATTCCCCAAAAACCAAACCATCAGCCGGCTAACCACCGCAAAAGAATTCGGAGTTTTCCAGAAAAAAACAGCCATTTACCAAAGGAAAAAGAAGTTACGAACAACCCGCATCCAGAAACTGTTACTGAAGAAAAAACGGTTGAGCAGGTTCAATTAGTGGATTCTACAGCACCATTACCCGAAATACCGGCACACAATAACAACCGCGAACGTATCATCCGTAAACGTGAAAATCATAAATCAGAAAGAAACACCGACCGTAAGTGGGTAACAGAACATCCTGAAAATAAGACCTCAGAGAAAAAGAATATAGCACCGGCTACGGAAACTACACCACCGCCCCCCCCACCCCCAAAATCGGTACTCAAAGAGGAAGATTTACTCATTTCTTGCACCGGAGTTTTAGAGGTTATGCCCGAAGGGCACGGCTTTTTACGCTCTGCCGAGTTTAATTATCTAAATTCTCCTGATGATGTATATGTCCAGCATCATATTATGCGGCAATTTGGCGTTAGAACAGGAGATACCATTCAAGCTATGATTCGCCCGCCCCGAGATAGCGACCGATATTTTACACTTGTAAACATCCTAACTATCAATGGAAAACAGCCGGCAGAAATTCGCGATAGAGTGTTCTTTGAAAACTTAGCTCCCTTGTTTCCATTTCAAAAGTTCAATTTGCATTCTTCTAACGATTCAGATTTATCGCTTAGAATTATAGATTTATTTGCACCTATCGGCAAAGGCCAAAGAGGGCTTATCGTAGCCCAACCCAAAACAGGTAAAACGATTTTATTAAAATCCATTGCCAATGCAATTGCTCGTAACCATCCGGAATCTTATTTAATTATATTATTGGTAGATGAACGGCCTGAAGAAGTAACCGATATGCAGCGCAGTGTTGATGCAGAGGTTATTGCTTCTACGTTTGACGAGCCGGCTGATAGGCACGTTCAGGTAGCCGGTATCGTTTTGGAAAAAGCCAAACGATTAGTAGAGTGCGGCCATGATGTAGTGATTTTATTGGATTCAATCACCCGCTTAGCACGGGCATACAACACCGTAGCTCCCGGGTCAGGTAAGATTTTATCCGGCGGCGTAGATTCCAATGCCCTCCAAAAACCCAAACGCTTTTTTGGTGCAGCCAGAAAAATAGAAAACGGCGGCTCTCTTACTATCGTAGCTACTGCCCTCATTGACACCGGCAGCAAAATGGACGAAGTAATATTCGAAGAATTTAAAGGCACCGGCAATATGGAACTCCAGCTTGACCGTAGGTTAGCCAATAAACGAATCTATCCGGCTATTGATATTGTAGCCTCCGGCACCAGACGTGAAGACTTGTTTATGGATTCCACTTCCTTAGACAGGGTCTGGCAGCTCCGAAAGTTCCTCACGGAAATGAGCCCCATGGAAGCAATGGAATTCATGAAAACCCAACTCAAAAAATCACGTGATAATCAAGAATTTTTAAAAACCGAATTTATAAAAATAGCCCAAAACTTCTCTTACAGCGATAAAGACTTTGGCCGATAAAAAGTTTGGCAATATTTTTGTATAAAATATCTAAATTTATTCAAATAATGAAAACTATTGCTTTTCTATGGATGCTAATCGCCCCCTTTTGGGTTTCTGCCCAGTGGGGAAACGTAATTAACCAAGTAAAAGACCGTGTAAACGGGTCTAAATCTGTTTCAGGGCTTAGTGAGCAAGAAGTCATAAATGGCTTAAAAGAAGCCTTAAAAGTAAGCACAAATAAATCTGCCGAAAGTGCCAGCAAAATAGATGGTTTTTTAAAAAATCCAGCTATCTTTATTCCGTTACCGCCTGAGTTAGCGCGAGTTAAAGGTCAGTTAGATAGAATGGGTTTTAGCAGCCAAACCGCTGAAGCCGAAAAGTTATTGAATCGGGCTGCCGAAGATGCCGCTAAAAAAGCCGCACCTATTTTTATTGACGCAATCACAAAACTCACCTTAAAAGATGCAAAAAATATTTTATTAGGAAACGAGCGCGCAGCTACTGATTACCTTATGGGATCAACCACTCCGGCTTTGGTTCAGGCTTTCGCTCCCATTATTGCACAGTCGTTGGATAAGGTAGGGGCAAATAGAACATGGAACACCCTTACAACGTCTTACAACAAAATTCCATTTGTTACCAAAATCAACACTAACCTAACTGATTACACCACCCAGTTAGCTATCAAAGGCGTTTTTACGCTAATGGCCGTAGAAGAATCCAAAATCAGGAAAGACCCTGCTGCCCGAATTAATGATATTTTGAAAAAAGTTTTTGGGGCCGTCAAATAGACCCCAAACTTCATTTATGATTGAGAATAATTTGGTGATTCTTTGGTAATTTGGATAGAGTGCGGGTGGCTTTCCTTAAATCCTGCCCATGATATTTGGACAAGTTCATTATTTTGAAGGTCGGTCAGTTTTTTAGCACCACAGTATCCCATTCCGGCACGTAATCCTCCGATAAATTGGTGTAATACTTCCGCTACACTTCCTTTGAAGGGAACTCTTCCGACAATACCTTCCGGGACAAGTTTTTTAATATCTTCTTCAACATCTTGAAAATAACGGTCTTTACTGCCAGCTTCCATTGCTTCTATGGATCCCATTCCGCGATAAGACTTAAATTTTCTGCCTTCCATTAAAATGGTTTCGCCGGGGCTTTCATCTGTTCCTGCGAGCAAGTTACCAATCATTACTGTTGAAGCTCCTACGGCAAAGGCTTTGGGTAGATCTCCTGTGTGTTTAATGCCGCCATCTGCGATGATTGGGATTCCTGAATTTTCTGTACCTTTTACAGCTTCCATGACGGCAGTAAGTTGTGGAACTCCAATACCGGCAACCACTCGGGTTGTGCAGATACTTCCCGGCCCAATACCAACCTTCACGGCATCTGCGCCAGCCTCAATAGCCGCCTTAGAACCGGATTTTGTAGCCACATTTCCCACAATTAACTGAATATCTTTATATTTCTTTTTAATTTCCTGTACCATTATCAAAACTCCCTTAGAGTGAGCATGAGCTGTATCTATGGTAATCACATCAGCACCGGCTTTCAGTAATGCCTCTATCCGTGCAAATGTATCATTACTAACGCCAACAGCAGCCCCAACCAATAATCTGCCTAAACTGTCCTTTGAAGCCGAAGGATAATGCTTTCGTTTAATAATATCTCGATAGGTTATTAAACCGGATAGTTTTCCATTTTTATCAATAACCGGCAGTTTTTCAATTCTATATGTTTTTAAAATATCTTCGGCTTGGGTTAAAGTTGTTCCAATAGGAACTGTAATTAAGTTTTCTGTGGTCATGATTTGAGAAATCGGTCTATTATCTGCTACTTCAAATCGCAAGTCTCTGTTGGTGATGATTCCCACAAGTTTGTGTTCATTGTCCACCACTGGGATTCCGCCTACTTTATGTTCAGACATAATTTGCATAGCCGTTTGCAGCGTATCTTGGGGAGCTAATGTAATTGGGTCGCTTATCATGCCGCTTTCTTCCCGCTTAACTCGCCGAACCTGAGCTGCCTGTTTCTCTATACTCATGTTTTTGTGAATGACACCAATACCTCCCGCAGATGCCATCGCAATAGCCATCCGATATTCTGTAACAGTATCCATAGCAGATGATATTAAGGGAATATTTAGCGAAATATCTCGCGTCAGCATCGTCTTTATGTCTGTTTCGCGGGGCAAAATCTCAGAATAAGAAGGTACTAATAACACATCATCATAGGTTAAGCCTACCTGAATTGTTCTCTCTTTCATAAATAATTTTGAGTGCAAAAGTAACTCTTTAACAAGCATTTTATCAAAAAAAATAAGAAAACTGACTTTATTGATCCCTTAAATCACCCCAAAAATCAGTTTATCCTGTTGATTTTAAAAGGCAAAAATCTATTATGACCGTATTTTTTTATGGTTATACAGGTTTTTCGTTGTCATAGTTGCACTCTAATTCGTGAATTGTATTTTTAGAACTACCCATAAATTAACTACAATAATTAGAGCGTATTGCACAACCTCTAAATCTTTAAAAAAGCCCAAATTTTCTCCCGTTCAAAATAAATTTTGA
>JAIXKT010000007.1:266672-376795 GCA_026932145.1 Bacteroidia bacterium | reverse complement strand
AAAAAAACTCCCCAAAAAATCAAAATTTATTTTGAACGGGAGAAAATTTGGGCTTTTTTAAAAATTAGAGGTTATGCAACGCGCTCTATAAATTAAACTAAACTAAGTAGTTGTGGTTCAGAAAGTATAAAGCTATAACCTTATGCTTTCTGAACCACAATCTGATATTCACTCAAAAGAACTGCGTAAAACTCTTATCTATATGTAAAATATCACTCAAAAATCCCGATTAAGCAGTAAGAAAATCTCAGAGATAAGCAGTTTTTTATACTTTTTTTGAATATTTTTTTATCAGATTAATAGCAATAAAGATAATATCTAAACTACTGATAACAAGCAAATACGAACAAAATCAACGGCTTTCTGTAACTTGGTTCTACGAAAATTCGGAAAAAAAGTTGCTTAGAGGTTATACAAGATTAAAAATAATATTATTAGTTTTGCCTTAATGTAAAACCAATAAACGTTAGTCACATGAAAAGAAAGTTTTTGCTATTTGTGCTGGTAGGGTTTTACTTTGTTGTAAATGCGCAGCCCGACATCAGAAATAAGGGCAACAAAGGCAACAAGGGAACCACCAAGCCGGAAAAGGAGAACACAACTACGCCAAAGGCCGAAAAAGCCCTTACGTTGGTTAGTGGAAAAGTAACCCAAGAGGGTACAAATGAAGCCCTAATCGGGGCGTCTGTTAGCCTAGTTGATAAAGGCAGCGGAGGTGTTGTTGGCGGTGCCTACACAAATGCCTCCGGAGAGTTTAACCTGATGGCTGATTTATCAAAATCATTACAGTTGAAAGTCAGCTATGTAGGAATGAAGTCTGTGTTATTAGAGCTTACCAGCGGTAATACCAAAGACTTAGCGATAACAATGACCGAAGACGTATTGGGCTTAGAAGAGGTAGTTATCACTTCTTTTGGCCAAGCTGAGAAGAAAGCAAAATTGGGATACTCTGTTCAAGATATATCCGGTGATGCTGTGGTAAAATCCGGTGAAGTAAATTTGGTAAATGGTCTTTCTGCAAAAGTTGCCGGAGTTCAAACGATTTCATCCGCCGGCGTACCGGGAGCTTCTTCCAAGATACTTCTTAGAGGGGCAAGTTCTATTAATGGAGATAACCAACCCCTATTCGTCATTGACGGGGTTCCTATGGATAACTCCACTATGGACGGTGGGGATGCAGATGACCCCTATAACTCCCTACTATCTAATACTACCTACTCTAACCGTGCTATTGACATTAACCCCGACGATATCGAAAGTATCACCGTTTTGAAAGGACCTGCTGCGGCAGCTCTTTATGGAACCCGCGCCGGTTATGGTGCTATCGTCATCACTACCAAAAAAGGCGCTCATGGCAAAATGAAAGTAGAAGTAGGAACCACCTGGGGCTTTGACCACTATAACCGCTTGATTGAAACCCAAAATATATTTTCACAAGGTAGCGGAAATCGCTACAACCCACGTGCTTCAACGTCTTATGGTGCTCGTATTGATACACTCAAAATTAATGGACAGCCGGCCAAAGCCTATGACAATATAAAAAACTTTTTCCGCACCGGAACCACAATGACCAATAACATCAGCCTTTCCGGCGGTAATGATAACTCAGGATTCCGGGTTTCTTTTGGCCAAACAGAGCAAACCGGTATCGTTCCGAATACTGATTTTCACCGTTATACAGTTCGGGTTACCGGAGAAAGCAAACTCTCTGATAAACTTTCTATTAATGGAACGGCTAACTATATTAATTCAGGAGGTTTATCTGCCCAGAATGGCTCTAATCTCTCCGGTGTAATGCTGGGTTTAATGCGCTCCCCTGCTTCTTTTGACCTCAGTAACGGTTACGAAAATACCGATGGCTCCCAACGGACTTACTATGCCGTGTATGATAATCCTTATTGGACAGTTCATAAAAACACCTATCGCAGTAACGTTAATCGTATGCTGGGAAATGTTTCTGCTAAATATATGTTTGCCCCTTGGATTGACCTAACCTACCGTGTAGGAACAGATTTTTACTCTGACAACCGTAAGGGAATTAAGGCTATTGGCTCTAATGACTTTGAACAAGGAAAAATCACCCAAGACGTACTAAACCACCGAGAAATTTACTCTGACGTGTTGTTGAGTTTGCGGAAGTCATTTACCGAAAAGATATTTGGCAGCGTTACTTTTGCCAATAACATCAATCAACGTTCAACCAATCGTACGTATGCACGCGGAGAAGGACTTACAATACCTGACTTTAACAACATCAGCAACGGTTCTACTTTTTACGCTTCAAATTCAGAAACAATGATTCGCACCGCCGCTTTCTGGATGGATGCTAATGTAGAATATAACAACATGGTATTTTTCAACGTAAAAGGACGGAATGAATATTCCTCTACCTTTGGCCAAAACAAAGGATACTTCTTTCCTTCGGTAAACTTAGCTTTTGCCTTTACGGAATTAGCTCCCCTAAAAGATAACAAAATACTTTCCTATGGTAAAGTGAGAGTTGCTTATTCGCAGGCCGGTCATGAGCCTTTTCCGTATGCAACCCGCAGCTACTATACCACCAAAACCTATGGAGACGGCTTCGTTAGTGGTATTAGCAGCCCATTTTTGGGAAATAATGCATTCACAAACTCAGATTTACTTGGAAATCCAAACCTAAAACCTGAAAGAATCAGTAGTGTTGAATTTGGCGGTGAATTTAAGCTACTGAAAAATAGAATCTCTTTAGATGTTACTTATTATTCACAAGTTACTACCGATATGTTGGTTTATGTTCAGTTAGCACCTTCATCAGGCTATCGTGACCAGCTACAAAATGCCGGAAAAATGCAAAATAAAGGTTGGGAAATTATGTTAGGTGCCCGCCCAGTTCAATTAAAGAATTTTATTTGGGATGCTGACATCAACTTTACCCGAAACAAGAACGAGGTAAAAGAACTTATCAAAGGAGTAGATAAAATGGAGGTAGAAACTGGCTTTGGAGACCCCGGTGCCTTTGCTGCCGTTGGCCAACCTTATGGGATGCTATACGGAACTGCTTACCGCAGAGATGCTTCCGGAAACATTGTAGTTGATGCAGACGGACTTCCAATCAAAGACGAACAGTTAAAAGCTATCGCTAATCCGTATCCAAAGTTCTTATTAGGTTTCCGTAATACGTTTACTATCTTCAAAGATTTTACCGTATCAGCATTATTGGATTACCGAAAAGGCGGCTCTGTTTGGAATGGTACATTAGGTCGTTTAATTTTCCAAGGAACTGCTAAGATAACCGAAGACCGTGCCGATTCCTTTATTTTTAATGGCGTTACAGAAACAGGTGAACCTAATAACGTAAAAGTTTCTCGCATGGATTACTACCGTTATAGCTATAACACCGTTGGCGGCCCCAGTGAAGCCTTTATCCAAGATGCTACTTGGGTGCGCTTACGTGAGTTATCTTTTGCCTACAACCTTAAATTAGATACAAAATGGATTCGTGGAGTAGAATTTTCACTCACCGGACGCAATCTACTGCTATACACACCAAACTACAAAGGTAATGACCCAGAAACAAGCTTAACGGGAGCCGGATCTAACATTGTAGGTTTTGAATACTTTAATATGCCTAATTCACGCTCTTTCTTAGTTGGTGCTAAATTCAAATTTTAAACTATAAAAAAATGAAAAATATCATATTTCTAATAATCCTAACCGTAATACTCTTACCCAGTTGTAAGTTCACGGAGGATAAAAATGTGTCTCCAAACAGTCCGACCAAAGTTACAGAATCGCTATTACTAACCAATAGTGAAATTACCTTGTACTCACTTTATGGAAGCAACTTAGCCAGAATGGGTGCATTATGGACACAACAAGTAGGCGTATCAGACGGATCTTCACAATTTGTTGGTTATGACGTATATACAATAGATGAAACAGTTGCCGAAAATGAATGGACTACTATTTATTCTGACGCAATTAAAGACTTAGATGACTTGATTGATATGGCTACTTCCAAAGGAGATCCCTATTATATTGGTATGGCTAAGGTTCTTAAAGCAATGGCTTTGGGTATAGCTACTGACACTTGGGGCGATGTTCCATGCTCCCAAGCTGCTAAGGGTTTAGAGTTCATAAATCCTAAATATGACCCACAGCAAGCTGTTTATCAGGATATTATCCGTTTTCTAAAAGAAGCAATAGTTCATTTTGAAGCTGCCGAAGCCGATAATGTACTTTTGCCCGGCTCTGATGATGTTGTTTTTGGAGGCGATGTAGCCAAATGGACAGCCGCTGCCCGTATGCTCATTGTTCGCTATGAAAATCATCTATCCAAAAAAGATCCGACAGGCTCAGCCAGTAAAGTTTTAGCTCAAATAGATTTATTGGGTACAGACTTGAGTGCATCTAATGATATGATAGCTAACTTTGGTACCAATGCTTCTAATGCTAATTTCTGGTATCAATTTGAGTCTCAGCGTGGTTATTTAGCTGCGAATAGCTTTATGGCTAATTTATTAGATAGCCTTTCAGACCCACGTGTAGATGTTTACTATGATGTGGAGCGTGATACTGCTACCGGTGCTGTTATAGCAGCAGATCCGGGAGATGCTAACCCAGGTGCAAGCCGTATTGGAAGTTTCTTCTTACAGCCAAATTCTCCGATGCCGTTAGTTACTGCTTATGAGACTTTCTTCAACGAGGCAGAGGCTGCACTGCGTGCCGGAAACGCTGCTCGTGCCGCAACAGCATATAGCAATGGCATACAGGCAAGTTTATCGGCAGTAGGCGTTACCGGCTCTGCCGCCGCAAATTACTTGACAGCCCAAGCCCGTAATGCCTCCACAATCACAATAAAAGATATTATGCTGCAAAAATATATCGCCATGTATCTACATATAGAAACATGGACAGATTACAGAAGAACGGGTTATCCGCAAATTACTCCAAGTGTAACGAGTAGAGCCGTTCCGCGCCGCCTTCCTACAACCCAAGCAGAACGCTTGAATAATCAAAACGCAGTGGTTATATCTAACCCCAAAACTCCCGTCTGGTGGGATCTGTAAGCTATCCTAATCATCTTTAATCAAGAGAGGCTATCCCAAAAGGATAGCCTCTCTTGATTGATAAACTTTAACCCAATTTAACTCTAAACCGAAACAAATAGTTAGCTAAGTAGCTTTTGTAAATAGTGGCCAAAACTGCTTTCAAAGCTGTTTTTCTTTTTCTTTTAGGGTAAACCATTAAGCCATAAATTTTACCAGAATATATTTTTTTCGGATAACTTATGAATATTTTCTTGTACTTAATTCAAAATCAACTTATGTTTGCAACATAGATTAAAATTATCATGAAAGGAATGAAATTATTCTTTACAATTGGCTTATTAGCCTTTGGCTTTACTTGCACTTATGCACAGAAGTCCCCCGTTTTGCAGAATGCTACATTTAAAGAGTTAGTATCCGCCCCGATGATTCCGTCAGGAGGGATACACAAAACCCAAGTAGATTCTGCGTTAATAAACTTCCCTGATAGTATGACTTATATGGTTTATTTGGCATCAGGATACGGCTTTTTGTTTGGTCACAATAACTTTGAATCTTTAGGATTAAGCCCAAGAATGGCAGAAAAATACAACACAAATGCTTCACAAGTAGGAGCTAATATGTATGTAAAAAGTATTGTTACATACAATTATGGCTACCTTAGCGGTACTACTAATGATAGTGTAAATTATCGTGTATTTACAGTAAGTCCCGTAACCTATACACCAGAAATTGCGTTAGGTGGAAAGAAAATTGCCTATAATGATTTAGCCGTAGAATTTATCCCGGGTGTTTCTACCTTAAATGATGTTGCTAATTTTGCAAATCTTACAACCCCAATAGCTGTTGATGATTCTTTCTTTGTAACCTTTGAGTTAATGAACTTTAATAGTGCAGATACGTTAAGCCTTTGGTCAAAAAGATTCGGAGCACGCCCCGCAACAGACGGATACGGACGTAACTGTGTAGTTTACAATAATAACTGGGTTGATTATCTCGATATTAATGCCTCTATTGAGACTTCATTAGCAATCGTTCCGGTCGTTGATTTTACTACCAGCAACCCAAATTTGTATGTTGCCAAAAATGATTTAAAATTATACCCGGCTTTCCCAAATCCTTCAGCAGACCACACAACTATAAAATTCGACTTAGCAAACGCCGGTAATTTAGAAATTGCTGTTTATGATGTTAATGGAAGAATTGTTTCTAAGCAGTTATTAAATAACTTATCATCTGGTGAGCATACCCATACAATTGATACTCATACCTTTGCACCGGGAAGCTATAACTACATCATTAGCTCAGAAGCTGCTTATTTAGGTGGAAGTTTTATTGTTTCCCAATAAAATAATCTAAAACTAAGTTTTAAAATAAATTTATTTTTGGAAAAAAGAGGCATGAGCCTCTTTTTTCCATTTTAAGCGAGCTTGTTTAGGCTTCACAAACTTCAAAATCTATTTTATATCAATTTTATAGCTAAAAAATATCTACATTTCAAAAATACTACTTGACATAGCCTACCTAAAAGTTGTTACTTAGCACGTTTTTTTATCTCATGAAATTATCAGACTTTGACTATCCTGTTCCAAACGAACTAATTGCTCAATATCCATTAGAAAAACGTGATGAATCACGTTTAATGGTCATCCACCGAAAGACAAAAGAAATTGAGCATAAAACTTTTCGGGATATTTTAGGCTACTTTGAGGATGGGGATTTGTTAGTTTTAAATGATACAAAAGTTTTTCCGGCGAGGCTTTTCGGCAGTAAAGAAAAAACAGGTGCCCTGATTGATGTCTTTTTACTGCGAGAGCTAAATAAAGACAGTAAATTATGGGACGTAGTGGTAGATCCGGCACGTAAAATTCGAGTTGGCAATAAATTGTATTTTGGAGATGGAAACTTAGTAGCCGAAGTTGTAGATAACACAACGGCCAGAGGTAGAACCATTCGCTTCCTATTTGACGGAAACGAAGAGCAGTTTCTAAACAAGATTAACTTGTTGGGGCACACTCCTTTGCCAAGATACATTACACGAGATCCAGAACCCTCAGACCTAACTGCGTATCAAACGGTATATGCAGAGTCAAAGGGGTCAGTAACAGCTCCCTATGCCGGATTCCATTTTACCAAAGAACTTTTAAAACGCTTAGAACTACAAGGTGTTGAGCAGGTTTATATTACACTTCAAACTGGAATGTCTATCTTTAGGGACGTAGAAGTTGAAGATCTCTCTAAACATAAGATGGATTCTGAACATTTTAGAATCCCGGAAGCTACCGTAGAAATGGTTAATAAAGCAAAACAAAAGCGTAAGAAAATTTGTGCCGTAGGCTCAACGGTGATGCGTACCTTAGAATCCTCTGTTTCTGCCAGCAAAACATTAAAACCGAACGCTAACTGGACGGATAAGTTTATTTTTCCTCCGTATGATTTTAACATTGCCAACGCTTTTTTGACAAATTTTCAGCCCCCTCGCTCCACAATGGCTATGATGGTAGCTGCTTTTTTGGGTTATGATTTTTTCTTAAAGGTTTACAAAGAAGCCGTTAATGAAAAATACCGATTCTATTGCTACGGAGATGCGATGCTAATTTTGTGATTACCAATAAAATAGAGCTAAATTCCGTCTCAAAGACTTTTGGTACAAAGCAGGTTCTATCAAAAGTTTCTTTGCTGATAAAACCGAATGAGCGTTGGGCTATAGTCGGGCGAAGCGGTGAAGGAAAATCTGTTTTACTGAGAATTATGATTGGCCTAACGCCGGCAGATTCCGGCGATATACAAATAGACGGGGTAAAAGTACTACCATTAAACACAAAATCTGGAATTACGATTGCCCAAAAAATTGGTTTTGTCTTTCAGCAAGCTGCTTTATTTGACTCTATGACTGTGTTGGAAAACATCACCATTCGCTTAGCCGAAGAAAATACTTACGATGAATCAATGCGTTATCAGATAGCACTTCGTTTGTTAGCAGAAGTTGGCTTAGATAGTTCTATCATTCACCGGTATCCGGCAGAGCTTTCCGGTGGGATGCGTAAGCGGGTGGGAATAGCCCGTGCAATTGCGCATCAGCCAAATTTACTGCTATGCGATGAACCTACCAGCGGCTTAGACCCCGTTACAGCAAAAGCTATAGACACCTTGATCCTTGAATTATCCCAAAAACAGAAACTAACAACCATTTTAGTTACACATTTTATCCAATCCATTCGTACCGTAGCTACTCATGTAGCACATTTATATCAAGGAAAATTTATTTTTTGTGGTAATACCTCTGATTATTGGGGGCATCCACATCCGGAAATACAGCAATTTGTCCAACACAGTTATTAACTTTGCCGTACCGTGATTATTTTGCATCAAAAACAAGTTCGGACTACATTTTTTACCTCTACACTAACCATTTCTTTGGCTTTATTTTTCTTTGGCTTATTTGCTTTATTTGCCTTAGCCGGAAAAGTTGTGGTAGAGCAAGCCCAAGAGCAACTTGACTATAAAATCATGTTGGTTGATAATGCCAGTGAGCAAAGTTTAGCCCAGCTTAAATCGGCACTTGTTAAAAATAAAGCAATACGCTCAATTACTTACCGCAGTAAGACGGATGCTTTCAATGATTTTCAGTCAGTTGGTGAAGATTTTAAAGAGGTAATGGAAGGTTTTAACCCTTTTTTAGCATCCTTAAACCTACGTTTTGAAGCAAGTTTTGTTACACCTGATAGTATTCAGCGGCTAACAACTGCTGTTTTGCAGTTCCCGATTGTGCAAGAAGTGGATTATCCAATACACTTGATAGAGCAGGTTCAAAATAGAACAGGCAAACTGGTTCAATTAGCAGTGCTGATGGCTATTGTATTGGTAATCATTACCTTTTTATTGATTTTAAATACCGTTCGATTATCTATTTATTCTAAACGATTAATAATCAGAACGATGCAGCTTGTTGGGGCTACAGATAAAACTATTTTAGCTCCCTTTATAACCATTGGCATTACGCAGGGAATTTTGGGCGGAATAATTGCTATTTTGCTGCTAATCACTCTTATACAGATTGTTTCCTACTATTTTATCCCGATAAATTTTTTACTGACAAATTTTGGTTTCGTGATATTATGTAGCTTTATCTTAATTTTGGGAGTTAGCTTAGGTTGGGGCGGAAGCAGAGTAGCTGTAAAACGGTATTTAAATAAAAGTCTCGATGAAATTGCGTAGCTTTGTAGAGCTATTTTTAATCTAACTGTTATGTCGGCTATTTCTGCAAATAATGCCTATAAACAACCCGACCCAGACATTCCGATTTGGGCACTTATACCAAGATTAATCATAACTCTATGGGCAATTTTAGTATTTTGGGGAATCTTTTTGATATTATTTCCATGCTTCTTTGTCTTATTAATTCAGCCAAAGAAATTTACTCAGGACTTAGCACACGGAATATTAAACCGGATTTGGTCATTTTTTACTTTGTATGTAGGTAGCTTTACCCGCGTTGTAGTGATTAACAATACTTCGAACCTACCCAATAAACCCTATATTATCGCAGCAAATCACAATAGTTTTTTAGATATACCGGTTATTAGCTGGGCTGTTTGGCGGCAGTTACGCTTTTTGGGTCGCATTGAATTTAAAAAAATACCCCTTTTCGGCTGGATGTATGCAAGATTACACGTCCTGATTAACCGTAAAGACTCCCAGCAAACTGCCGCAGCTATGGAGCAAGTAAAAAAACACCTCTTAGAAGGAACTTCTATCGTTATTTTTCCTGAAGGAACAACCAAACATCCATTGCCCATAGGTAATCTAAAAAATGGCGCATTCCGATTGGCTATTCAGACTAAAATACCAATCTTACCAGTAACCATCATAAATTCCAGAAATATCTTAGACCGAAACTTTATCCTAAATCCCGGAACTGTTAAAGTTATTATAGACCCGCCCATAGAAACCGACAATTGGAGCGATGAATATCTGGATGAAGCCAAACAATCTATTCACAATTTATTTGAACAAAATATCAAACGCTATGCCAGTTGAAGTAAATGACGAACTATTAAACCGTCTATGTTCTTTAGCTAAGTTAAACATCAGCCCTGAGCAAAGGCTAACAGCTAAACAAGATTTAATGAAGATTTTAGGAATGATTGAGCGTCTAAATGAGCTTGATACTTCAAAAGTAGAACCTTTAGTACATATCACCCAAGAACACAATCACTTACGGCTGGATATTCCGGAATCTTCGTTAGCTGTATCAGATATACTACAAAATGCCCCGAAAAAAGATACTGACTATATCCGTGTCCCAAAAGTTGTTGATAAATAGGTGGTTACATGGTTTAGCTACCTAATTAGCTATTTTAAACCTATCATCGTAGCCCAACAGCATTCTGCTATTTCGGGTAAACTTGAGGTAAGCTTAGAACAAGGACGACTGCTCCTAAACTCAGATAAGGTAAATTATTCCGGTGGAAGTTTATTCTTTGTATTTGACCATGTCTTTGAAGAACTTGGACTTAAGCAAATTATATTTCATTCTGTTCTGATTTTGGGCTTCGGAACAGGTAGTATCCTTGAATTATTAAAAAAGCATAACGACCTAAAAATAACCGGAGTAGAAATTGATCCTTGCGTTATAGAACTGGGAAAACATTTTTTTAGCTGGCCGAAAGTTCCAAATCTAACTGTTTTTCAGGATAATGCGTTTTTGTTCTTATCAGAAACAACGCTACAATACGACCTTATTTTGGTTGATGTTTTTATTCATGATGAAGTACCGGAATATGGTAGTTCTGAGGTTTTTTGGAAAAATCTAAACCGCAAACTACTCCCGGGAGGTTATTGTTTGATGAATTGGATGCCCACAAAACCACAAACCCGTGAACGATACAATGAAAGCCTTGCTTATGCCCAGCAGCTATTTACTGAGGTTCAGACTGTCTTTTGTCAAGACAATATAATTATCGTAGGAAAAAAGTAACGACTTTACGTTAAAGTATTAAGTCTTTTAGATAAATCTGTAACTCTTTATTCAACAGTTACAGATTTTGCCAGATTTCTGGGCTGATCTACATTGCAGCCGCGTAATACTGCAATGTGATATGATAATAGCTGTAGAGGCAATACAGTTAATAGTGGGCTGAGAGCTTCATCAACCGGTGGTATTTCCAATACATAGCTGGCCAGTGGGTCAATGGTGCTGTCTCCTTCTGTTACAACTGCGATGATGCTACCTTTTCGTGCCTTTACTTCTTGAATATTAGAAACTATTTTATCATAAGATTTATCTTTGGGTGCAATCACTACCACGGGCATATTTTCGTCTATAAGAGCGATTGGCCCATGTTTCATTTCGGCAGCCGGATACCCTTCTGCGTGAATATATGAAATTTCTTTGAGTTTTAAGGCTCCTTCTAAAGCTATTGGGAAATTAGAACCGCGTCCGAGATATAAAAAGTTTGCTGCATCTTTAAAAACTTTTGCAATTTCTTGAATAGAATCATGCAGTTTTTGAAGCGTAGTTTCTATTTGTTCCGGTAAATTGGTTAGCCCTTGAATCAATTTATGATAACGGCTTAGCGAAATGGTGTTTCTTTCTTTTCCGAGTGCTATTGCAATCAAAGATAGGACTAATACTTGGGCTGTAAATGCTTTGGTAGAAGCTACTCCAATTTCTGGTCCTGCGTGGGTATAAACGCCTGCATGAGTTTCGCGGGGAATACTTGCACCTACGACATTAGAGATTCCCAATACGATTGCTCCCATAGATTTAGCCAACTGAATAGCAGCCAATGTGTCCGCTGTTTCTCCGCTCTGGCTAATAGCAATAACCACATCTCCTGGCCCAATAATCGGATTGCGATACCGAAATTCTGAGGCATATTCTACCTCTACGGGTAGCCGAGCAATCTCTTCAAGTAAATATTCACCTACTAAACCGGCGTGCCAACTCGTACCACAAGCTACGATAATGAACCGGCGCGCAGTAATCAATTTATCAATAACACGCTGTAAACCACCTAATTGAATTTCCATTTTTTCAATAGAAACCCTTCCACGCATACAATCATTGAGAGATTTTGACTGCTCAAAAATCTCTTTCAGCATAAAGTGAGGGTAACCTCCTTTTTCTATAGCATCTATTTCTAAGTCTAAAATGCTGACTTCTGGTGTACGTGCTGAATCACTTTTTACCGTTTTTATAGTTAGTTCATCTCTTTTAATGACAGCTATGTCATTGTCATTCAGATAAATAACATTTTTTGTGTATTCTATAATTGGTGTTGCGTCAGAGGCAATGAAGTATTCTCCTTCACCTATTCCGATGACTAACGGGCTGGCACGTCTGGCTGCGATAATGGTATCCGGTTGGTCTATACATAAAATCAACAGCGCATAAGCACCTTCTACTTTTCTAAGAGCTAAACGAACAGCATCAACGGGGGATACATCTTTTCCTACTTTGTAGATTTCGTCAATAAGATGTGCTAAGACTTCGGTATCTGTATCACTTTGAAACACATATCCACGGTTGAGTAGCCGTTTTTTTAGTATAGCGTAGTTTTCAATAATTCCATTGTGAATTATCGCAAATTTACGGCTACCGCTTAGGTGTGGGTGTGCATTCGCGTCATTGGGTTCTCCATGTGTAGCCCAGCGGGTATGCCCAATTCCGATACTTGCGTGTAATCCTTTCTGAGATATAAAATCCTCTAAATCAAGAACTTTTCCTTTTTTCTTGAACATTTGGATATTTCCATTTAGCACGGCAATACCTGCTGAATCATAGCCGCGGTATTCCAAACGTTTTAGCCCCTTAATCAGAAGCGGGGCAGCATCTCGGCTGCCAATATAACCTACAATTCCACACATAAGAGAAATAATGAGGATTCAGAGTTCATACGGATAAAAATGAGTATAGTTACGGTTTCGATTTTTTTTGAAACTTATTTAATTCACGCTGAATATCTTCGTGTAGATTTTCAGCCTCTTTGGTATATTTACTCTCCTTAAATCGAGTTTTAAAACGGTCATAATAACTTACGGCATCTAAGTATCGGGTTTCTTTTTTTTCGTCAATGCTATTTTGAGCCATTAGCACAGATGCTTTAAATATTTTAAATTGAGATTCTTCCCGAAACTTTGAATCGGGATAATCAGCTAAAACATTTTTGAATGAAATAACAGCTGCTTTGTAATATCCAATTTTATAATACAAATTTGCTTGTTTAAAGGCTTTTTCGGATAGACGCTCCCGTAATTCATGGATAATTTTATTGGTTTCCTCTGCTTTTTGGGAGTTGGGAAACTGGGCTAAAAATAGCTGAAAATAGTCTATTGTTTTAGCTGTTTCAGTTTGATCTAACTCATAATCAAGAGTTTGCTGATAATGGCAATAGGCTACCCGATAAGTACATTCTTCATATAGCGGGCTTGACGGGAACATATTGGTAAACTCTTCAAAGTAATGTGCGGCGCTAATATATTCACCCATATAGTATTTACAATCTGCATACCGATACAGCGTAGTTTCGTATTTGGCTGACCCTCGGTAGTAACTAAGCAATTCTTCATAAATAAAAGATGCTGATTGATAGTTTTTTTTACTGTGATAATGCGCAGCTGCAGAGTCTTTATCGCTTATTTTTCGACTTTTAGCTAACTTAGCGTATGGGTCGCAGGCCATAGTAATTACCGCTAAGATGCTCCAAGCAATAAATACACTCCTATATGTCAGTTTTTGAGGTAATTGTAAACGCATTAAGGGCGACAATTATAGTCAAACTCGTAGGTTGTTACTTTTCCTGATAAATCAGTTTGGAGTTCTTTTATGGGATAATTATCTGAGTTATAGTCTGTTACTGTTGTATAAGACTCTATTGATAAGAGGCCGGTAGAGTCCCTGACACTCATTTTGTTTAAGTTATAGCGGGAAAGGTAATAAGCGTTTACAAAAGGAACTTTTATTGGGCGAATGTGGTGTCGAGAAGGATTGTTTTTAAAGTCAGACTCATATTCACGCGTAATTACAAATTTAAATATTGAGCCTACCTTATTAAAGGTGCTATCTCGAACAACGTTTCCATAGGTGTTAAAGTTGAATTTGGTGTATCCAGCTAATTTCGGTATTCCGGTATGGTTGTCAAATAAGTTCCGGCGGATGATTCTACCTAAATCATCGTATTCATAAGTTTCGTATAGAACTTCTTCCAGAGATTGGCCTCCGGAAGTCGGCTCAAAGCTACTTGCTCGTGATAGTCTTCCAAGCTCATTCCAAGTAAAGGTCAAAAAAGCTAATGATTGTGTATCGCTGGTAAAATGTTGGTAACGAATCATTCTACCAGATGCATCCCAACGATATGAGGCGTAGCCCAATTCATTCCCAAGCGAATCTTTTAAGTAGTTGTTAATCGGTAAGTTATCTCTATCTAACTTAATACTGGCCACCGTAGTTCCATTTATTTTATATACCAACGGATAGCACGCCCTGTCTATGGCACGATCTTCTTCCTTTTTACAACCTAATAATACCCAGCTAATTACAAATAAAAAAATAGATAAGCTGCCGTAGAGTTTAAACATCTCTAAGTGTTTGATTTGTTTGCGAATTTACTGCTTTTTTGTTTCTAACGATATTTTTTTTCCCCAGATAAGACTTTGGGGATATTTTGGCTATAAGCGTTCTAATAGTTTGCTTTTCTGTGATTGAAATTCTTCGTCGCTAATAAGCCCATTAACACGCATTTGATTTAATTTTTCTATTTTAGAAAAAACATCATCAGCTTGTTCTTTGGTTACCGGAGTTGTTTTTGTTTTTTCTTCCTGCATTTTGGAGGCTACTTTTTTCCCTTTTTCAAATTCATCTTCATACATCTTTTTAAAGGCGTTTGTGTCAAAGTTAAATAGCTCACCATTGCTCTCAAAATGCTTTACAAATACTTGTCCTAACGCATAGGTAGATGCTCCCGAAAGCACCGCCATAGAAACTCCGCCGATAAAAGACCCTACTAATGGAATCCCTTTCATAAAACTAGCTCCCAATCTTGCTAACGTAGAACCCGCTAATGAAGATACTATTGCCTTTCCATTGTTTTCAGAATATTCTTTGCCATATAAAAGACTTAATTGCCGAACCATATCTAATTGAACTATCGTTACAGCAGCAATATCTAAAACAGGAATCGGTACTAAACCAGCCCCCAATGAAAACAAAACATGGCGACGTACAATCGCTTGTGCTTCTTCTGACTTACTCATAGGCTTAAATGTGTTTTTGATAGTATCTTCAGCATATTTTAACAACGGGTCTAACATATTTCTAAGTGTTAATTATTAATCTTTCGTTCTTACGTAAAAACCGGAACGAAAGTTTTGACAAATATAAAAAAAAATAGAACGTTTACAGTTTGATACTTTTTCCGCTCAAAATAAAAGAGGCTAAATTAGGCATTATTAATAGAAGGCTTTGGGGGTTATGATTTAGAATGTGTTATAGTAATTTTTCAAAATCAGCAATCATAGCTTCGGCAGCCGGTTTTAATTGTGCATTTTTAAGAACCCATTGTTGATTCCTTTGCTTAAAAGTATCCTTATTTTCAAGTAGTTGGGGAAGTTTTAAGAGTGTTTTTGAAAGTAATTGTGGTTCAAATGGGTGAACCAAGATTCCGTTATAGCCATCTTGCATCAGTTCTGTATGTGCCGGAATGTGGTTGTATATAGGAATAGCTCCCACAAAACGGCCTTCATTAAGCGTTGAAGAAAAACCGTCATAGCTTGGAGCATTGATAAAAGCATCTGTAATCTGCCATATTTTAAGCACATCAACTCTGGAAATTTGATGAGGTATCCAAGTAAAACTTTCAGGATATTGATATTCAATTTTTTGGGCTAAATCTTTTATGTATTCTGCGATGGAATAACCTGCGGAAAGCATGATAAATTTCCAATTTGTTAATCCTTTATGGAGTGCTTGCTGTACGGCTTCCAGAATAATATCCGCCTGATAAAAGTAGTTTGCGCCGCGCGGGATGAGGCAGAGATTTTGCCCCGCCTTTAAACTCCATTTCTTGCGTTCAGATTCTTTTTCAGCCTCTGTAAGTTGAAATAACTCCGGCTCTATCCCCCACCGAAGATGGCGCAGTTTTTCAGGGTTTACTCCAAAATCAAGTTGTAATGTTCTGATAATTTCCTGATTATCAGCAGTTATTAAATTAGCTTGATTTACTACACGCTGTACTTCATGCTTAAAAAAATAGTGTTTCATTTTTCCCCAATAAGAAATCTTAGCTTGTTCTGGACCTTCCCATGAACGGCTATTAGGTTGAATATCAGAACGGTATTCTAACACATCTGCACCAATGGCAGCCGCTACAATAGGCAGGTTTCCTGTTGCTAATATCCCCCAAGTCCCAAAAGGCGTTAAATGTAAAGGATGAACAATTTGAATCTTATCCTGCAAAAATAACCGATTGAGTTTTCCGGCAGTAAGCCAAAAATCAGGATACCGATAGCCGAAAAATGTATTTAACGTTCTGACTGTTACATTTTTAATATCATGATGTGTAAAGCCATAGACAAAAACATCTGCTCCTAAATCAGCCAGAGCTTGCGCCCATTTTTGGCAGTGAAAATTACTTGCTTGGGATAAAATAGCTACACGCATCAAAAATAAAATGAGGTTCAGTTAAAAAATTTTACCCAAGTTTGGTTAGCTATTTCGATAGGTATAGAAACCGATTTATCTAAAGTTTTCACTTCAATTTGGGAGTCTGTTTTCCTGCAAACCGTAATTAGTTGGTTGGGGGCGATACCTAACTCCCAATAGGTAGCTACGATGTTGTTGTTGGGTTGGTTTAACAGTAATACAAGTTTTTTCTCTTCTTGAGCTTGGGCAAGAGTTTGAACTTCAGCTTCTTGGGAAAACTTAGGAATGATTGACCCATGTGGGTCTGTTTGCGGATTCCCCAATGAATTTTCTAACTCATTGATAAACAGGGGGGGTAAAAAATGTTCGTATTCTTCTGCTTCTATGTGGACGTTATCTTGGTGCTGCCCAAGTTCATGAACCAAAAAATGCTCCCACAGCCGGTGTGCCCGAATCATAAAAAACGCCTTTTCAACTCCTTTGTGGGTTAAGCGTAGATTATTTCTATTCCTCAAAATAATATTTTGGGATTCTAAAGATTTAGAATGTCTTTTTAATTTACTGCGTGGCCATTTTAGCTGTTTTTGTAATTCTGCAAAAGATATTTCTGCATCAGGCCCTAATAAAGCAAGTTGTTTCAAAATATCTTCTTGGCAAATCCTATTGTTATTCAAATAGTTACGTTTTAATACTATCAAGATTCCATGATTAGGAGAGAATAAGACGGTAAAGCTGTAAACGATTCCGGCTACGATAATCATCGCCGGGCCGGGAGTAGTTTGCACCCAAACAGAAAGTAGCATTCCAACCACAGTAGAAAAAATACCAATCCCGACAGACCACGCTAAAACAGCCGAAAGCCGTTTGCTAATCAACTGGGCAGCAGAAGCCGGAATAACCAACATCCCTACAACCAAAATGACTCCCACAGACTGCAATGCCGAAACTATGGTGAACGAAAGTAATAACATCAAAAAATAATGAATACTGCTGGTAGAAATTCCCATTGTTTCAGCAACTTGCGGCTGAAAGGTGCTGATTAAAAAATATCGGTAAAAAACTAGAATCGCAACCGTTACATAAACGCCAATAGCTAATGAAAGCAATGTATCCTGAAATGTGCTGCTTAATAGGTTTCCAAAGAGAAAGTCTTTTAGGTCTAAATGAACCCCTCGTTGGTGCGTAAGCCAAGAGATTCCCATTACTCCGGCAGCAAACATCACCGAAAAAATAATGCCGATAGCTGCATCTTCACGTGTATTGGTCTTCCGTTGAATCCAAGTAATCAACAATGCGGCGACAAGTCCGGCAATTACGGAACCCGTAAACAATGCCGTAGTGCTATAACCGACAAGCATAAAGGCTACCACCACACCCGGCAATATCGCATGGGAAAGCGCATCCCCTACCAAAGCCATTCTGCGTAAGAGTATAAACGGCCCCAACAACCCGCAGGTATAACCAACTAATACTGCCGTTGTTAAAGCCCGCCAAGCATACGGCTGAAAAAAAAACGACTCTATTAAATCCATTATTCCATTATTTAGTAGATTCTCCCACTAAAAATCCGATAAGCAAATGTAGGGAATATTTTGGATAACATTGTCCCTTTTAAGTAAACACTGATTTTTACTATTTTTGCCGGCAACTTTTTCAAAACTAAGTTGATTTTAAGAATTTACTTTTGGGTAAAGTCTATCCAGATATTTATTTAATGCGTTTTAATATTCTTTCTAACAGCCGTATTATTAAGCAATGTGTGTTGTTTATTACGCTGATAGGTGTTGTTTTCGGGGGATATACTCAGGTAAAAGATACCACCGTTAGTATTGGAAAAATCAAGGTTCATGCACAAATCAGCGGAAAAGCGGGTGCTCCGTTTGTGCTTGTATTGCATGGGGGATTTCAAGAAATAGCCGAAATGAAATCTCAGATTAAAGCCTTAGAACCCAAATACCGAGTTATAGCAATGGATACACGCGGGCACGGACGTTCTTCTTTTGTGGATTCTTCATTGAGTTATGAAGTCTTTACCCATGATGCCATTCAACTATTAGATAAATTCAAAATTACCAAAACCCACGTTGTGGGCTGGAGCGATGGTGGCATAACCGGCTTATACTTAGCCTTTTTGTATCCCGAAAGGATTCTATCATTAGTAGCTATCGGTGTAAATAGCCGTCCGGATTCCACTGCCTTACAACCCAGAATTGTAGCCAACTTCAAGAATTGGGATAACGACAAAGTTGCCCAAAAGTGTAGTTTATTGTATCCCAAACATCCTAACCCTAAATCATTTCCGGCTTTTGCCAAAAGAATGGGAGTTATGTACCAAAAGTATCCTCAAATAACAGATGCACAGTTACAAAAAATAGTTTGCCCGGTATTGTTGATTTTTGGTGAAAATGATATTGTTTTGCCGGATCATCCAATCGAGTTAAACCGTAAAATACCGAATTCTAAACTCGAAATCATACCTCAAGCCACTCATTATTGCCCTCAAACACATTCTTCGGTTGTAAATAAACTTATCGTTAATTTTTTAGATACCAACTAAATAGCAAAAAAAAACCTCTCCCTAAGGAGAGGTTACCTTATAAAAGGAGTATCTCAATTGCCGAATAAGTTCATCCGAGCTTCTACCGAAGTAAGTACCCGATGAATGCGAGAATATTCTGCTTCATTCAGATTTCTAATTCCGGTGCGCTCTGCTTCATGAATAGTATCTAATGAAAAACCTATTTCATGAAGGTTCGTTTTGTTATTCAGGCGATTAACCCGAACTTGGGTCATTTCTGAATTCAGAAAATGTTTGACAACAGAGATACGTGTTTCGAGTTCATTAATGTTAAACATCGTGTTAAAGAAACAGGCAATCTACGAAATTATTTAGCCCTTTGTCAAGAGAAAAATTGGATTTTGATATAATAATTTTGGTTGTGATTTAGAACAGGATGAAAACTTAGTTTTTGAATCGGAATCAACTGAAATCAACCGTTTCAATACAAAGAGTTCTGTACACGAAAAAAAACTTAAATAGTTAATATTTAAGTTTTAATATTTTAAAATGCGTGTTCTTGACAAATAATTGAGTTCCTATTGAATGCCTGA
This sequence comes from Bacteroidia bacterium, assembly GCA_026932145.1. Classification (NCBI taxonomy): domain Bacteria; kingdom Pseudomonadati; phylum Bacteroidota; class Bacteroidia; species Bacteroidia bacterium. The sequence continues at coordinate 357,013 of JAIXKT010000007.1, read as the reverse complement.
TTTTGAATCGCTATAAAGTCTTTTTCGGAAAATTTATATCCTGTTATTTTGAAACTTTTATAGTTAGATTCTCGTTAGTTTGGTGTGCAGGAAGATTCAGAAACATTCAGAATTAGTTTACGAGCCGGTTTTTGGGCGGGGATTTTGATGTTAGTGCTGTTTCTGACCTTGTTTATGGAAACGGTGTCTAACCAATCTTTGGCCAATCTGGGAAATTATCCCAAAACGTGGCTCGGAATCGTTGGCATTTTTGTTTCTCCGCTGATTCACAGCAACTTTAATCATCTGCTGGGAAATTTATTGCCGGTATGCGGTGGTTTTTTTTTAGTTGGACTGTTGTATCCTGATATTGCTTTGCGGGTGCTATCAATTATTTGGATTGCTACGGGAATATTGGTTTGGTTCACCGGCAGGCCGGCCTATCATATCGGGAGTAGCGGCGTTGGGTATGGACTTATCTCTTTTCTGTTTTTTATTGGCTTATTGCGTAAAGACAGAAGTGCTATGGTAATTTCCTTACTCGTTTTGCTTACCCAATCAACGATGATAATTGGTTGGTTACCATTAGATTACAAGGTTTCTTATGAAAGTCATGCCGCCGGTATTGTTGTGGGCACGTTCACCGCACTTATCTACTTTAACCGTTATCCTCGTCAAAATATCAATATATCCACAGATTTAGTTGATTTTCCGGAGGAGGTCGTTCCTATTTATCCAAAGGTGGTTGTAACGCCAAAGGAATTAGGAACAAGCTATTCTGTTCAAAATGAAGACAATGAGTTAATGGTCAAACATAAAACCGAAGACCTTGCTTAGCTATATTGTTTTTAGAATTACTTATTCGGCCAGCATTTCTTTGTAATTTATTAGGAAGAAATCTTGATAATCGTTTATCTTTTTGTTTCGATAAGCCTGTGAGAAATTAGAGGGGGTTATAAACATCACGTCTTGTTCGGGCTTAACTAACCATTGTTTTATTTTGGGGTCATTGCGTAATACTCGTATGTAAGTATCTGCACTTTTGAAATCTAAAAACTGGCTGATATAAACCAAATGGTGTTGGTTATGATACAAAAATACGTTTGTTGTAAGTCTCTCATTCTTAAATGATTCCGAATTAAATCGGGATATTTCTATTTTTAATTGGTCGTTAGTAACGATAGATTTGTCTATTAAGGCAATTACCAGCACAATTTCATTTGCCTGTTTTTTGGCGTTAAAGATAGCGAATCTGGGGTCATTTGCATTGGTTGTAGCTGTATCAGAATGTTCTGTTTTGTTGTCGGTTTTTCCTTCGTTTTGAGATGCTGAGTTTTGGGTTTTATTTTCTCCCTGTGTTCCTGATTCTGCGACTCCTTTATTTAGCAATGCCAGTGTTTGATTCACCTGCGTAATGATTCCTGCGTCCGGGAAATTTTTCTTAATGAATAGAAAAGTGGTTTTTAAGCTATCATATTGTTGTAAAAATCCAAAACTCATACCACGCAGATAATAAACGTTTGGGATTAGCTTTTGGGTTGGGTGTTGGGCTATAATTTGGCCGGCAAAAGAGATTACGGAACTATATTGTTCTTGTAAGTAGGTGTCATAGAGAGCGTTATAAGCTGCTAAGAATGCTGTGTCGTTAGCGTCTTCTTCTCCGGCAATTTCTTTATTGGCAAGTTTAGCATACATGCTTCCGGGAAATTTTTTAATGATAGTTTGTTTATATTCTTCGGCTTTATTGGGATCTTTTTTGAGCAATAAAGTATAGAGACCGTAATAGGCTTTGGGGGCGAAGTCAGAATCGGGGAAGCGTGTTACGATACGGTTGTATAAAGCTATTGCGGAATCCGGCTGATTTAGTTTTTGGTCGTAGATTTGAGCTAATGCTACCATAGATTCGATAAGTTTATTTTCGGCATCGGTTTTTTCTTTGGGTGTTTTCGGAACAGCCGTTTTCATTTTTTCGCGCTTTACTTTTCTGGCTTCTACGGGGTCTTTGGGAATATCTTCGGCTTGGTCGCCTGCATTATCTCCTGCGGAAGCTATGATAATATCTTTATTTTTACGCCGCCAGTTATCTTCATTATTTCTATTTCCCCATATTCTGGTAAATTCTTGCCGCCCCATTGCGACCATACTTACGTTATCAAAATAAAAACTTCCTCGATTGGTCGCACTTTGATTATCAACGGGAGGAGTGTTAAAATTTTTAGCTAACTGGTCTTGCTCGTCTTGGGCTTTTTTGGCAGCTTCTTGGCGTTTTTTTTCTTCTTCGGCAGATATAATTTGATCTATTTTGGCCTCTAATTGTTCTGGGCTTAAAGCACTTAGGGCCAATAAAGAATCTTGTAAAACCATGTTATTCAAGTGCTTCACATATTCTTTTAGTGTAGCGGCCAGCGATTTTATTTCATCATATTCTTTTGCTTCTGGCTTTATGATGGTAGCTGCACTATCAAAATAGGCTTGAGCATCGGTGAACTTGCGTTGATTGTAAAAATAAATCCTACCTATTTGATAATAAGATAATGCTTTTTGGCGAACGTTGTCTTTATTTTTTCGCAATGAAAGGTTTAAATATTCTATTGCTTTAGCTTCATCTTTCTTTTTTAGCTCTACCAAAGCCCATTGGTAATAAATTTGATCTAAAAATTCTTCATATTTAACATCTTTTGAAAGCTGGCGTAGCAGTTTGGTGATAGAGGCTGATTCGTCATGCCCTTCTTGATAATTGGTAAATAGCTTAGCAATATTGATTTTAGCTTGAAAAGTGATATTGTTTTCGGTATTCATAGAAACTACTTTTTGGTAGTTTTCGTAGGCTTTGGGGAAAGATTTTTGGGTATCATATAGCTGTGCCAGCAAAAAATAGCATCGGGCACGCATTTTTTTAGGTTTGATGATTTCAATATTGTTTTCAATAGCTGTAATAGCTCCAGGATAATCTTCTTGCTGGATGGCTAAAGTAGCTTGCAAGAGCGTTAATTCTCCTAATAAGTTCTTTTTTAATAACTTATCTTGTGCTAATTGGTTTAGGACTTCTCGAGCGCGGAAGATACTTCCATTTAGAAAGTAGGTTTTAGCTAACCACAAAGTAACGGCCGGTTTTAGATTTGATTTAGGGTAGGCAGATAAAACGTATTCAAAATTTTGTATAGCAAGGCTGTAGTTTTTTTTGTAAAACCATGAACGACCTATTAAAAATCGGCAGTTATCGGCCCATTTGCTATTTTTATGTTTATACAAAACAAGGTCGCATTTATTGATTGCTTCATCAAACAAAGAAAGTGAGCCGCCGGATTTTTGGGGGTCTAAGACAGCCAAAAGCGGGATAAATTCATCCTGCGGTACCGGCATATTAGCCTCTACCTGTTTAACACCGTCTTTGTACCGTATGTTAGCATTGTAATAACCATTAAATAAAGAAGTTGTGTTATGATAGGTTCTGGCAATAAAGTTTTTTCGGTCTGCACCACAACCAAATAAAATTACTGACAAAACTATGTAGATAGCAGCTACACTTCCGCTACACCAAATCTTATGAAGTTTTTCCCGAAACATTAATTCAACCTACAAAAGTACGAAAGTAATCACTCTTTTAGTATAAAAGTATGGATACTAACCATTGCTTGCTCTACTTCAAGCCAAATATTTAGCACCCAAAAACATCATAAAAATACTAACTATCTCTAAATCAATTAAAAATAACTAATAAAACGTTAAAATACAGTTCAATTTAGGTAGTAAGGTTTCAACAAAACAATAAATTTACGGACAAGGTTATACTATTCGGGTAAAATTCACGTAGATTTGTGTCGAATATTAACTATGTCATATCAATATCTTACGATTGAAGAGCGTAATCGTACTGCGCTTGTAACGATTAACCGTCCTGATGTTTTAAATGCTTTAAATACGGGTGTTATTGCTGAAATAGATGCTGTATTTACGGAGATTCTGGGTAATTCAAACTATAAAGGAGTAATATTAACCGGTGCAGGCCAGAAGTCATTTGTTGCTGGAGCGGATATTAGCGAATTAGCTGCTTTAACAGAGCCAACTGCTGTGGTATTAAGCAAACGTGGCCAAGCGGTTTTTGCCAAAATAGAGAACTTTCCCAAGCCGGTAGTAGCTGCCGTAAATGGCTTTGCCTTAGGCGGAGGCTGCGAATTAGCTATGGCTTGCCACCTTAGAATAGCTTCCGAAAATGCTAAATTTGGCCAACCGGAAGTTAATCTGGGAATTATTGCCGGATACGGAGGCACTCAACGCCTTACACGGCTAATTGGAAAAACAAAGGCATTAGAGCTATTACTCACAACCGATATGATAACCGCCGCTCAAGCACAAGGTTTGGGATTGGTAAACGCAGTCGTCCCCATTGACCAGCTAATTGAAACGGCCTTAGCTATGCTCCAAAAATGCTATAAAAAATCCCCCAGAGCATTAGCCAATACCATTACAGCAGTAAATGCCTGCCATGAAACCGGCGTAAATGGCTATGAAGTAGAGGCTACTCTTTTCGGTAACTGCTGTCATTACTCGGATTTTAAAGAAGGGACAACCGCATTCTTAGAAAAAAGAGCGGCTCAATTCCAAGATATTTAGCCCAACAACGCGATGGAGCGTTTACTATCTATTTTACGAAGTAAATTTGGGTTCTCAATAGTTATGCTAACTGTTGTGGCTATCTTTACTGTACTGATTTTTTCTATAATTCCGCTTAATGAGCGAAAATTTGAAACCCAACTAAACTACGAAAGTAATGCTACCTTAGCATTTATACATAGCTTGGTAACCAATGAATTAACCTCAAATCAATATAATTCAGACCTACAACTTCCGGCACTCTCACCCGAATTACTGTCTAAGGCAAAGATTACAACCTTAGCGATATTTCGTAACCAAAAACTACTCTACCAAAGAAGCCAATCCCAACATAAACTTGACTTCCAAAATATCCAAGATTCAATAAACTTTTTGAAAGATGATGAATATTTTTATTTCAAAAGTTTTACAACTAATTATGGAACGATACAGTATATTTTAGGAACAAACGTTGCAGAGAGCAATACCTTACATAAGCAGGTAAGGTTTAATTTTATCCTAATTATCGTTTTTGTTGTTTTAATAACCGGTTTGATTTACCAGATGTTGCGAATTTCATACCAAAACTTACAGCGACAAGTGATTGATTCTATGGATCCTATATTTGACGACACCTCTGCAAATCTAAGTTATGAAGAAAAATCTGTTAAGGTAATAGACTTTGCTTATGTTGAAACAATCCAACAAATATTAAGACTGAAGGTTTCTACCTTTAAAGATTCTTTTGAAATACTACGGGAACAATCAGAGAATAAAATACGGGAGCTTGAACTTTCACAACAAACTACTAATAAGGAGGTTGAAGAAATAAAATTCAAATCTGATGTACTATATGAAGAGATAGAAACCTTAGAATCCGAGGTAGCATCATTACAAAAAAGCCAGTTTATAGAGATAGCCGTTACGCAATTTAATAACATTTTACAGGCTCAGCAGCGCTCCCTGCAAGAATGGGGGCAGCAGATTCTGGATAGTATTACCCAACAAACGAATAGTATTCAAGGCGCTTTATTTTCCTTTGACTCCGGCAATAAAAACTTACAGTTAATTGGTAGCTATAACTATACACTTTCTACACAAGTTTCTACTATTTACGATGAAAGAGATGGGCTGGGTTCAGTAGCCTTAAAACAAAATCAGATAATTCATTTAAAAACAGAAGAAGTCGGGCAGTTCCGCGTTTTAAGTTCTGCAACCCAATTACATCCAAATTCTATTCTTATCGTTCCTATTGTTTCTAACGATGAATCGGTTGGTATCTTAGAGTTAAGTAGCTTAGACCAATATACCGAAGAGCAATTAGATTTCTTAGAAAGAATTCGTTCATTTATAGCCAGTTCATTAACAAATTTAGTGAACAAAGAAAATATCCGAAACCTACTGTATGAAGCGCAAGAAAAAACCGAAATGTTGATGGCACAAGAAGAAGAAATGCGCCAAAATATTGAGGAATTGGAGGCTACCCAAGAAGAAATGCGCCGCGTAGAGGGTGAACTTCGCTCCAGTGAGCATCAACTTAAAGGTCTTAATGAAAACTTAGAATCTATTGTTACCGAACGTACCCAAGAACTGAGAGCTACCCTTACGGATTTAGAAACCACCCAAGCACAGCTCATTCAATCCGAAAAAATGGCTTCATTAGGGCAATTAGTATCCGGCGTTGCCCATGAAATTAACACACCCATCGGAGCTATTAAAGCCTCAGCTACTAATATGGCTGATATTCTGCCGGTTATCATCAAACAGCTACCGTCTTTCCGTTTTGATGACAAACACCAAGTACTCTTAGCACACATTTTAGAAGATGTTTTGCTGAATGACCAAATATTGACATCCAAAGAAGAACGCATAAAGCGAAAAGAGCTGATGCGCCAACTCGAGGATTTAGGAATCACTGATGCAGAAGAAATCTCCCGAAAATTAGTTGAAGTAGGCGTTATTGACCGCATCGAAAAATATCTACCCTTGTTTGATGCCCAAGAAAGTCATGCTATCTTAGATGTAGTGTATTCCTTAGGGCAGCTAAAGGTAAATTTAGATAATATCAACATAGCTGCAGAAAAAACAAAAAAAATAGTATTTGCCCTAAAAAATTACTCCTACGTTCAAAATCAAGAGGCAAAAACGATGACTAATGTTAAAGATTCTATTGAGATTATTTTAACATTATATCATAATCAGATTAAATACGGTATCGAAATAGTTCGAAACTATGAGGATATACCAGAGGTTCCTACTTATCCTGACGAACTTGGTCAGATTTGGACAAACTTGATTCATAATGCAATTCAAGCTATGAATTATCATGGTACGTTACAAATAGATATTTTAGACCAACCAGAAAATATTGTCGTTAATATCACAGATTCCGGGCCGGGAATACCGCCTGAAATTCAAGGAAAAATCTTTGATGCTTTCTTTACCACAAAAGCGCAAGGAGAAGGTAGCGGACTTGGTTTAGATATTTGCAGAAAAATCGTACAAAAACATGACGGGAAAATCAGTTTCCAAACTATTCCGGGAAAAACAACATTTACAGTAACCCTGCCCAAACAGCTATGATTGCTTTCATTGACGGTGAAGTAATAACAGCAGAACCAACTCTAACGGTTATTTTAAGCCAAGAAATTGGTTTTGAATTAAAAATATCGTTACATACCTACTCTGAACTTAAAATTGGAGAACGTGTTCGGCTTTATACACAATTAGTTATACGCGAAAATGATGTTCATCTGTATGGTTTTTGGAACTACACCGAAAAACAATTATTCAACTCACTACTAACTGTCAGTGGCGTTGGTGGGAATACAGCCCTCACAATGCTTTCCAAACTTCCTGTTAGTGAACTTTCTACGGCTATCAGCCAAGGTAATGTTTCGGTTTTGAAATCCATTAAAGGTATTGGCGAAAAAACGGCTGCCAGAATTATCTTAGAATTACAAGGCAAACTTATTTTACCGGCAACCCAGACTCAAACTACTCACAAACAGCAGAGTATAGATATTATAAGCGCAAAATCCGTTCGTTTGGATAGTATTTTGGCATTGGTAAACTTGGGCTTTCCCCGTAATTCGACGGAAAAATTGGTTGATCAAGTTTTAGCTAAGAATCCGCAATTTGCTGTGGATGAAGTAATTAAATCAGCTTTACAAAATCGTTGAAGAACGCCGTGGAGTATCATCGAAGTGTAATGCTTTCAGAATGTTTGGAAGCGCTACAAATACACCCTGAAAAAATCTATATAGACGCAACCTTAGGTGGCGGCGGCCATACATTGGCCATCGCTAAGCAGCTAACTACCGGATTAATCTTTGCCTTTGACCAAGATATTGATGCTATTAAAAATTTTTCCGGTCATCCGAATGTAGTTGCTGTTACAGCAAACTTTAGCGACATCGCCACAGAACTTACTAAACGCAATATCTTTTCGGTTTCTGGAATCTTAGCGGACTTGGGGGTTTCTTCACATCAAATAGATATTCCGGAACGAGGCTTTTCTTTTCGGTATGACGGCCCACTGGATATGCGTATGAATAAGAATCAACCGAAATCCGCTGCTTCTATCCTAAATGAATATTCAGAATCCGCGATTGAAAAAATGCTCAACCAATATGGAGATGTTTCAAACAGCCAAAAAATAGCGCGTTTAATATTTAACTACAAGCAGTTTAAGCCATTTCAAACGACCCAAGACTTAGTTGCAGCCCTCGAACCATTAACCCCAAAATTCCACAGTTATCAGTTTTTAGCACCCATTTTTCAAGCTATCCGAATTGAAACAAATGAGGAGATGAAGCATCTAATACTATTTTTAGAACAAGCTGCCAAGCTACTGGAAACCAATGGAAAACTGGTGGTTTTGACCTATCATTCTATTGAAGATAGAATCGTAAAACACTTTATGAAATCTAAAAATTACTCAGATGATAATGCGGATCAAGTTTTTGGAGGAAGTAAAGGGAATGTTTTTGAGGTATTGACCAAAAAGGCAATGCCCCCAAGTGAATCTGAAATTGCCGTAAACCCACGTTCCCGAAGTGCTAAACTGCGCGCTGCACGTAAGAGATAAGTGTAAACAATCCATAATCTCTATTATTTTTACTATCTGTATCTCTATGAACTAAGAATTAGTTATATCTCTAATTTATCTCAACAGGCTTTTTTAAAAAATAATAGGCCAGCAATACCACAATTACGAAATAGTTTTTATGATTTTAGCTGGCACTCCAGCAATAACTACATTTGAAGGAAATGATTTAGTTACTACAGAATTTGCACCAACTGTAACATTTTCTCCCAAACTCACTCCAGCCAATATACTTACAGAATTGCCTAACCAACAGTTATCACCAATATGTACAGCAGCATAAGTAAAATTATTTCTATCAATGTAACCATGATTAATTGTCTGAATACAGCAGTTATTCGCAAAAATCACATTTTTCCCTATTGATATTTCAGCTTTTTCATGTGCAACGATATATGCTCCACCAGAAACGGTAAACGAAACCATAGAGCTTTCATCAATTTTTATATATTTATAGCCATTAATTCTATTTGTATAGTTTACAGAAAAAGGAACATCGGTATTTATTCTAAAAATTCTTTGAAAAATAAAATTAACGACTAATAATCCAAAAGGTATATGAACATAATAAGTTTTACCAAAATATTTCAAAAAGGCTTTAAAAATACCAAATTTCATTTTTTATGTTTTAAAATTTTATTTTTTATTAACAGTAATACATCTTTGTTTACATAATTAATTATTACAATCGTAACAAAGGTGTATGAAAAAATAAAATAATCTTATTAATGAGTTTTCAATTTGAAAGAATAAAACTTAATGGCAATTACTGATGTAATACTTAAAATTGATAACTTTAATATTTTCTCAATCTCAACAATATCTTTAAATTTACAGTTTAGATATTTTAAGCTTTTTTTAAGTAATATAAAAGCAAGAAAAAAAATACTTATCACAGTTGCATACGCAGCTCCAACTGACGACCCTAATAATTGAATCAAAATATAATTTAAAATTAAATTAATTATGAATACTAATAAGTTTGAAAGTAGAATGAACTTTGTTTTATTGGCTATTATTAATATATCTGTGTAATCGTTGACCCTATACAGTAGGGTTAGATTAAAAACTGAAAAAATAATAGCACTTTTTTCATAATTACTGCCTAAATAAAGTACTATTATGTCTTTTGAATTAAAAAATAAAAAAAATACTATTGGATAAATAATTGATACTGTATTAGTTATTACTTTTTTCTTTAGTTTAATGATATCACTATTATTCCTATTTACCCATAATTTTGAGATTTCAGGCAATATTATTGCTGCTATTGAACCGTAAATTGTAGAAATAAAAGGTACTTCAAAAGCACCGTTGCGGTAAACAGCATATTCTTTGACACCAAGTAAATTACTTACCATAACTGAATCAGAATATATTATTCCTATACCAAATAACGAAGTAAGGCCAATTGGAAAGCCAGTTTTTAATTGCGACCGCATTGATTTAAAATCAAATGTTTTCTTTAAATAGTTTTTACTAGCTACTAAGTGAAAAAGTGTTTCTAATAATGATATAAAAGTAAGCACATAAAAAACCAACACTATGTCATTATAAATACCAATAACTAAAATTACTAAGGAAATTCTTAATAGGTTAACCAATATTAGTATAAAAATGCTGATTTTTACTTTGTTTTGATATATATAGTTAGAATGAAAGCTAGCATTAATTGGTGAAAAAAGTAATGAGAAGCCATATATCTTGATAAGCTTTTGTATAAGTTGATTTCCCATGACTCCAGCAAGGATGTTAGAAAAAGATAATATAATGGCATAAGCAGTAATTGAGGATAATAATGTTATTAATAAATTGTTTGTAAGTACATGTTTGTTTGATTCGTTGTCTTGAGAAAAAAAAATGTAAACTATTTGGGATAAACCAAATGAAAACACACCAGCAAACAACCCAATCACGACTAATGTCTGACCATATGAACCATAATCTTCATAGCTTAAACTTCTTGCCATATATGGCATAAAAACAAAGTTTATTAATGTGTTGATTCCTTGTCCAAACATTAGTAAACTTGCTTTTTTGAAAATACTCATAAAATTGAACTAATACTAAATAGTTATATTAAACTAACTCAGGAATTAAGGAATGTTGAGGTAGGGGGAAATAGAAATTGTCGATGTTTTCTGGTGTATTCAGCTATCGGCTTACTTCGGTAATTGAGTTGCGACAATCCATCTACTTCTTTGCTCTTATACAATTCATAAATCGAACAAACAGTGTTGTCGTCCAACATTAACAAATCTGCTGTTTGTGCATAGCTGAATCCCTTATTTAAACAAAGAATCGCTTTGAACCGGTCGGCTAATCGTTTTTCCTTCCGCTGATCGTGGGTACGTTGTAGGGCAAGGACTTCTTGCAAAGCCAAAAAATATTTATCCGATTGTTTAATGGGTCAAAATTACTGCCCTTTCACTTATTTTCAACTATCTTCTCCAATTTTTATCAAAATTAATTCCTCGATATTCCTAAATCTGAGTTACTTTAGCTTCATATCAAGTGTTTTTTTATAGCCCTAAAACCTAAGCCTTCCAAATGCATAGATAAGGTTAATTTTCCGTTTCTCTTTCGGCTTTGCATCTATACGTTGTTCTATAGAATAGCTGTATTTACAATCTCTGCATTTGTATCTTTGCCTCTCTAATAGTTTTCCGTTTTTACAATAGCGGTTATGAACAATAAGTTTATATGTAATTAACTATCTGATTTTCAATGGTGCTTTATAGTAGTTTTTCATAGAAAAACCTTTTGTACATAACGTCTATAATTAGAGTTATTATCTTTTGGACAATTCATCTTTTTTCTTACAAATCTATACTTATTTAACAAGTAAATCTATTTTATTTAGGAATCAGGACTTCCGGATTTTGGGTGTCGCAGCAAAAAAAGGACTTATTTTCACTAAACTGAACCCGAAATAAGTTTTTTTGGTCAGCATAGACATCCTGTAGCCAAGTAGCTTTTATGGAAAAAGGTGGTAATAAGGTTTCAGTTTCTATATAAATCCAACAAGACTGATCTTGTAGTTCATAACCCAGATAGTTTAAGGGAATTTTTAGGGCGTTCTTTTTAATAATCAGATGATTATTAAAAAATTGCTTTAATAAAATATTGGTTTCCGGTTGTTTTTGGAGGTCCACTTTGGTGTTAAATTCTTTTTTAAGGGCGATTTCGAGGTCATCTTGAAAAACTCTGATGAGCCATTCTGTTTTTTGTGCTTTTGTGTTTAGGGTTACTTCTGTGGTGGATATATGGAAGTCATGTTTTGGGGTTGTAGAGATTAGTAACAATGAGGATAGTATCAGTATGTAATGTATTAGCGGGGGCGCGCGGTGCTTCGCACCGCCGCATGCCTTACAAGGCGCGCAATGCGCCGCATGCGCGCCCGCTAATACATCTCTCCCCCTAAAAATCAAGGAACGATGCCCCCCTTTCGAGAAACCGCAGTAACCATAAAATAGCCCAGCGCATTATTTGAAATATTGCTCGGAACATTCACCGGCGGAGAATCAAAAGGACTACCACCGTGGTTAATCTGGTCTGTTAGTTGCTGATAATAATGTAATTGTCTGTGATTGATAGAATACAGTTCAAATAAAAACGTATCCCCCGGTTCTGCCTTAAACATAGTACGCACGCCATTAAGATATTGACCATTGATAAATCTATCGTCATCAGCAAAGTATTCTATAGGTTTTCTGGCTAAGGTATCATTTTTGTAAAATGTAAACCGATAGGCATTACCAAGTTCGGGAGGTTCTTGGGCGTAAATACACAAATAATAACCTTCCCGAAAGATTGTTCCCGGTGGAACATATTGAAAATTAACAGAATCTACTGATAGTAACGTAGGCATATAATCTTGGGCAGTATATTCTTGGCCGTCAGCAGTACGGATGTATAGACTATAGCGGTTTCCGGGTATTCCAGAACGTAACGTATTTGACTGATAGTATCCATTTTGCCGATAGGGTAGAGTATCTTTTATACCAAACAGACTATCTGAAACAATAACTATGGCACCAGCTTCTCCGGAATTTTGGTGATCCGAATAATATTCTTGGGTTCGTGTTAGACGAATACGCCAAGGGATAGTATCCGTTGTTATGTAGCCTTCCACCACCAGACGAGGATCGGCTTCACGTAATTTTAAATCAATAACTTCTTCACAACCAACTAATAAGCTACTTAAAGAGCCTATAATTAGCCAAATCGAGAGGTATCTTAATACATTTTTCATGGCTGTTAAAACTGAAAGTTCCAAGTAATAGCAGGAATAATCTTAAACAATGTAACCTTAACCGCTTCGCTTTTTAGAACTGGGGGTGGCGGTGGGTTTGTATTTGTGGGAGGATCATAAAATATAGGTCTATCTGCGGTATCCTTTTCTCTCAAAGTGATAGAATAAGCGTTAGCGCGATTATAAACATTGTAGATAGAGAAATTCCAGTAATGAGACCATTTTCGATTGGGTTTCTCTTTACTATAAAGCGTATAAGAAATATCCAAACGGTGGTACGCCGGCATACGATATTGGTTACGATAGCCATACACAGGAACCAAACGATTATCGTAGATATAGCTACCAACTGGAAATGTTGCTGGAGTTCCGGACATAAGTACAAACGTAGCACCAAAAGCATGGCGTTTATTCAGGTTATAGGAAGCTACAATGGATAAGTTATGGCGGCGGTCATTCTTAACAGGGTAAGTCTCTCCGTTGTTAATTCCCGGAATAGTACGTGTTGTTTTTGCCAAAGTATATGAAATCCAGCCATTTAGCTTTCCGGTGTTTTTCCGAAAAAATAACTCAACGCCATAGCTCTGCCCCGTTCCCACACGAAGCTCCCGCTCTAACGTATCATTATAAAACAAGTTGGCTCCATCTCGGTAATCTATTTGGTTTTGCATAAACTTATAATATGTTTCAATAGAGCCATCGAACATTTTATTAAAATTAATAAAGTAGCCTATTGCGTACTGATCGCCTATTTGGGGCTTGATATGGTATCCGCTTGGCATCCAGACATCAACGGGCAGTGTAGTAGCAGAATTTGAAATTTGATGAACGAATTGCAACGTTCTGCCATAAGATGCTTTAATAGATTGATTTTCATTAAAATTATAGGCAGCAGAAACCCTCGGTTCAAGCCCAACAAAGGAATTAATGAGTTCTCCCCTTTTGAATTTAAGGGTGTCTATATCTGCGGGGTTATTGGGGTTGTATGTATATTCTGTACCGGGACCAAAGTTATGGAATATAGTCCCTCGTAAGCCGGCTCTCACGGCAAAACGGTCGTTTATCTTAAAGTCAAAATCACCATAAATAGCTGTTTCTAAGGCATCTTTAACGTCCATTTGGGTTGAGTTTACTATCGAAATATCACCAGACGGCTTAATAGCACCCGGATTAAAACGATGATAGGTAGAAATTGCCCCAAAATACAGCTTATGCTTAGGAGTAATAAAATAGCTTAAATCTCCTTTAATACTATAATCTTGAATACGAGAAATAGCCGTAAAGTTTTGAGATTCAGAAAAATTAACGCCAAATCCATAATCAAAGTTGCTATAAATCAGCGTGATATTAGAAAATAGTTTTTCTGTAAATAGGTGATTCCAGCGGGCAGTTGCCGTTGCATTACCCCAGTCAAACTTAAATGCGTTTCCAAATTTAAACACATCTCTGCCAAAGTAACCGCTTAAAAAAATACGGTTGTTATCATTGATGCGGTAATTTGCTTTAACATTAAAATCATAGAAATACAATTGGTTCTTCCGAATACTCTCTTTGGGAGATAATTTTAAAAATAAATCTCCGTAAGTTCTTCTGGCAGAAACTATAAAAGAGCCTTTATCCTTAACGATTGGGCCTTCAAACGTGAATCGGCTGGCTATAGTTCCGATGCCTCCGGTTCCGGAATATTTTTTTAAGTTTCCCTCTCGCATCCGAATGTCTAACAAAGAGGACAACCGGCCTCCATATTTTGCCGGAATCCCACCCTTGTAAACGTCAATATCTTTGATTGCATCTGCATTAAACACAGAAAAAAAACCCATTAAGTGAGAGGCATTGTAAACGGTTGCTTCGTCAAGTAATATTAGATTTTGGTCTGTTCCTCCTCCCCGTACATTAAAACCGGTGCTTCCTTCACCTGCCGTTTGAATCCCTGGCAAAAGTTGTATCGTTTTTAGAATATCTGTTTCCCCAAATAAAACCGGTACAGTCTTGATCTTCGCAACATCCACACTTAAAACGCTCATCCCTGGATCCTTAATATCTATATCGCTGCGTTTTTCCTCAATAACCACATCTTCTACCACACTTCCTTCGCCGGAAAGCTCAATGTTAAGTTGCTGATTTTTATTTAATTCAATAATTTTCTTTTGTTCTTGAAAACTAACATAACGATACAACAATGTATAACTTCCTGCTGGTAAAGTAATTGAGTAAAAACCATATTCATTGGTATAAACTCCCGTGTTACGCTCCACTATAAAAATAGAAGCTCCAATTAGCTCTTCTCCGTTCTTAGCGTCTTTTACATATCCTGAAATAGTGTATTTTTGTGCAAGAACATCAGAATACACAGTTAATAGACAAAATAAAAGAAAAAATATAACCCGAAAACGAAAAAATAACATACGTAAAATCAGTATAAGGAAACCAAATGCAAATTAAATTGGTTCCGAGAATTAAAACAAAAGAAACTTTTTTTGTTTTAAAAGTTTCCTAAAAAATATCATATTTTCTTTAAAAAACTCACTCTTAAATTTATGGATACTTTTTTAAAAATAGGTTTTATCGCTTTTTTAGCACTCTCAGGATACTTAACTTCCTGTAAATCAAATCAAAATCTAACCGAAGCCCAAAAGCAAACGTTTATTCAACGTGGAACGGCAATCACCCAGCAGGTAACTGCCGCGCTGATGAGCAAATTGATTCCCGAAGTCCAGCAAAATGGCCCCAGTCAGGCAATTAAATATTGCTCTGTTCAGGCAATTCCCACCACAGATAGTATTTCTAAACAAGAAAAAGTTACGATAAGCCGCATTTCCCACCGAAACCGAAATCCCAATAATATAGCGAACGCAGCAGAATCAGAGCTAATCAACCGATATATCTCGCAAATAAATGCTGGAAGTACTCTCTCTCCTACCCTAAAAGCCAACGGTAGCCAAACTATTTTTTATTCTCCCATCGTAATTGCGATGCCTACTTGCTTAAAATGCCATGGAAAACTGGGTCAAGACCTTCAACCGGACGTGCAAGAAACGCTTCAAAAACTATATCCAAATGACAAAGCTACAGGCTTTGCGCAAGGAGAACTGCGCGGTTTGTTTAAAATTGTTTTTAGTAAATAATCATAGATACCCTGTTTAAATCAGAGTATCTTATTGTTAATCAGGGCTTCGGTAAATAATTGGGTTACTATTATTGGTTAGGCCGCATCCGCCTTCATTATCTTCACTAATAGAAAATGTAGAATAGATGTTAGGAGACCGTTCTCTTTTCTCTAATGGAAGATTATAGCGTAGATAAGCAGGTTTTTCAAACTCTACTAAGTCTTCTGTACTGTGATAGCTTAAAGTGGTGAATGTGGTGTCCAAACTCTTTTTATTAATGCCGGCTATAACAATCTCTTCTTTTATCGTTATGTCTAAGTCCTGTTTTTGGGGAAATACCGGAATATCCTGTTTTTCAACGGGTTCTGACTTTTGGATGATGTTTTTTGCCGGTTTTTCGGGAGGAGTTTCTGATATTATCTGAGGTGGTTTACTGGCCTGAATTTCTTCTATAACCGGATTTACTTTGGGAACTAAGTGTTCTGCAATAGGTTCTGTTTCCGGGTACTTTAGAGGCTCTGCCAAAAAGTTTCGATTATAAGACGGTGATTCTAAGTGTTTTGGAATATTATTTTGAAAATCTTCTTTTTGGGTAGATAATGAATCTAAGAGGGATTTATTCGAATATTTGGAGTTGGGTAGCGGTAATTCGTCTTTTTTTTTATTAAATCCGGTTGCGATGATTGTTACGGCAAGTCTATCCTGCATAGTTTCGTCATAGACAGTTCCGAATATAATTCTGGCATCTTCTCCAACAGCTTTATAGACATAATCCATAATAACATCAACTTCGTCCAAGGCTAAGGATTCTTCGGATGCGCTGATATTTATCAATACGCCACTTGCACCGTTAATTTCTGTATTTTCGAGGAGCGGGCAATTTAGGGCTTCTTCAATAGCTTGGATTGCTCTATTTTCTCCTTCAAAAGTAGCTGTGCCCATGATAGCAGTACCGCCATCTTTCATAATTGTTTCAACATCAGCAAAGTCTAAGTTAATGTAGCCGCTGCCGGTAACTAATTCGGAGATTCCTTTTGCTGCATCACAAAGCACTTTGTCTGCCATTATGAAGGCTTCACGTTGTTTAAGACCGCGTGAACTGATTTTAAGAAGGTTTTGATTGTTGATGACGATAAGCGTATCTACTGACCGTTCCATTTGTTCTATGCCTGCTTTAGCGAGGTTGGTACGCCACGGGCCTTCAAAAGAAAATGGGGTCGTTACGATACCTACGGTTAGTATTCCTAATTCTTTGGCTAAGGCAGCGATAACCGGCGCAGCACCGGTTCCTGTTCCGCCTCCCATACCGGCAGTGATGAATACCATGCGGGTATCACTTTTTTTCAAGATTTCCCGAATCACATCAACACTTTCTAAGGCAGCATTTTTCCCAACTTCGGGTTTTGAACCAGCCCCCAAACCATTGGTTAATTTCGCCCCCAAAGCTACCCGATTTACAACCGGGCTACGGTTTAAATCCTGTATATCTGTATTAAAGACATAGAACTCAACACCTTTAATTCCTTTTGTAAACATATTGTTTACAGCGTTACTTCCGCCGCCGCCTACTCCGAAAACTTTAATTATCGAACTATCTGAAGTGGGTAAAGCAAAATCTATTGCCATAACTTAGTCTAATAATTGATTTGCGCCTGAAACTGTATCTTCTAAAAAGCCGCGAATTTTGCCAAAAAATCCGGCTTTTTTATTCTCCGGTTGATTTTGTTCTGCAACTTCTTCTGCTGCTGTTACTTTTTGTTTTTGGCGGGAAAGTGTAGATAACAGTAAGTTATCCTGCCCGCCGCTTATGCTATCTTGATTTAAACTCTCTATATTGGTTTCACTAATGATTGGGTTATGTTTTAGGCCATAAATAACAAGCCCCATACCGGTTGAATACATTGGGTTACGGACTTCTGAGGTAAAACCTCTACTTATATGTTCTTGAACATATCCGGTTCTGCAATCTATTCCTGTAATATATTCAACTAATTGCCGTAAATGTGCCATTTGCGATCCGCCGCCGGTAACTACAATGCCTCCGGGTAGCTTTGTTCTTTTATATCCAGCGATTTCAATTTCTCGGTGAACAGCATAAAATATTTCGGATAGTCTTGCCTGAATAATTCGGGCAAGAATAGACTTACGGATTTCTGTGGGTTCTTTATCCCCCAAAGCCGGTACTATAATGATTTCATCTCTGGTTATGGCTGATTCTAATGCACAGCCGCTATCTATTTTGAGTTTTTCGGCTTGCCTTTTCATAATGCTGAGGCCGGCTTTAATATCTTCTGTAATAATATTTCCACCGAATGGGATGATGGCGGTATGACGTATCGCATGGTCTTCAAATATAGCAATATCTGTAGTACCTCCTCCTATATCTACTAAGCATACGCCGGCTTCTTTTTCGTCTTCGGTTAATACCGCATGGCTTGAGGCAATAGGCTCTAAAATCAAGTCTTCTACTTCAAGGCCAGCTTTTTTAACACATCTAAAAATATTCTTGATAGCGGTAGTTTGGCCGGTTATGATATGAAAATTACCTTCTAAACGAACTCCGGACATCCCAATAGGTTCACGAATACTATATTGATTATCAACACAATACTCTATCGGGATAACGTGAATTATTTTATTACCTGCCGGAATGGATATTTTGTGCATATCTTCGTGTAGCCGTGCTACATCAAAAGCAGTAATTTCTGCATCTGGGTTATTTAGTGTAATAATTCCCTTGTGTTGCTTACTTCTGATATGCTCTCCGGCAATTCCTACATGAACTAATTTAATTTCAACGTTAGAATGTTGTTCAGCAGCACGAACTGCTTGCTTGATTGCTTCTATTGTTTTATCTATGTTTTCGACAATCCCGCGTTTTACGCCGTCAGACGGTGCATGGCCTATTCCAAGCACGTCAATGCCGCCAAGGTCGTTCAGCCGCCCAACAATA
This sequence comes from Bacteroidia bacterium, assembly GCA_026932145.1. NCBI lineage: Bacteria > Pseudomonadati > Bacteroidota > Bacteroidia > Bacteroidia bacterium. The sequence goes on along the minus strand of JAIXKT010000007.1, from coordinate 338,018 downwards.
GCACATATTTTGGTACTGCCAATATCTAATCCGCAGACAATTTTACTCATATTATATATTTTTTCGTTAATTTTTGGGGTTATGATTGGTTATTTTTAGTCGCAATAATTTGATTCTCGTAAGATAAGTTTAAACTTGTATAATAATCCCAGCCTACTCTGGGGATTACATATTTGTAAAACCGCAATAGCACATTAAATTTTTCGGTAATCCTATCTGCTTTCCCAAAATAAATCTCCATATTACCCAATTGAGGTAAAAGACGATATTCTCCATTTTTGTCAATAACAATTTCAGAGACCATCGCGTTAAATAGTGGTTCATGGGTCAAAAAGTAAATAATAGGAAGCATTTCGCGCAGATATGGATGCCGTAAGGTATCTCTATCCTGAACTTCTTCTTGAAAATATCCGCGGATTAAGATGCAGCGAGCCGAAAAATTTGGGCAAATCGGCATTTTTAGATTGTTTTTATCAATATAAAAATCCTGACCTTGTGCTCCTATAACCCTTGCTATAGGTTCACGAAACTTCGCTTGTAAATGTAGATTGTCTAAATTATCAATCCAAACCTCTGCATTTTCAATAAAAGCATTCTGTTCCAGTTTACTTTCCATTTCGTGCAAACTGATGTTTCTGATTCGTTGGCCTAATACATCAGAAGATGCGCCTACTTCTGCCCGAATCCCATCTATATCTAAGAAAAAATTATTTTCACCGGGTAAAATTTCAACTACTACGTCTTTACAAATCTTGTTAGACTGAACCATTTGGCTCTTGCCCATCAAAAGAATGGCTATAACTGACAAGCCAATGTACTTCAAAGTAGGTGAAAACAACTGCTTCATGATGCTTCTGATGTTTGTTTCCCAAACTTTATACTGAGTGCATGAATCATTTCGGGTATCATCAAATCAATATCGCCGGCACCGGTTATTAAACAAACTGACTTAGGCTTGGTAACTTGCATCAATACTTCAATAAGGGACGGCAAAGTTAGGTTATGCTTATGCTCATGCTGGATTTGTTGATAAATAAGTGCGCTTGAAACGTTAAGTATGGATAACTCCCTTGCAGGATAGATAGGAACTAATATGACTTCATCGGCTAAGGAGAGCACAGAAGCAAATTCAGCAGCAAAATCTCGTGTACGGGTAAATAAATGCGGCTGAAAAATAATATTGATTGTATATTCTGGAAACTGTTTTCGGGTAGCCTCAATAACTGCGCGTAGCTCTTCCGGATGGTGTGCATAGTCGTCAATCAAGTAAACATCTTGGTGTGCATAATGCAGTTCGTATCTACGTTTCACACCTTTATAGGTAGATAATGCTGCCCGTATTTGGTTTTCTGAAAGCCCTAACAACCGAGCAATAGAGATTGCTGCAACCGAGTTTGACACATTGTGCTCTCCCGGAATAGGCAGAAAAATATCCGGCCAGAAAACGTCTGCCGACTTATAGTCAAAATAAATGCCCCATTTAGCCGGACGTAAATTAGAAAATGAAATAGTAGATTCTTTTTCTTTACTAAAAATCAACGTTTTTGGCTTTAATTCTTGCTTAAAGGAGTTTAAAACTGCCGGTGTTGTAAGGAGGGTATCCGTAACTTGGTTGGCAAACTTTTCCATAGCTGCCCGAAACTCTGTGTGGGTATGATAAATATCCAAATGGTCTGGATCGGCAGCCGTAATAACAGCAAATTTTGGTGAAAGGGTTAAAAATGAACGGTCATATTCATCAGCCTCAACTACTAAATAGGGAGAATCTCCTGAAAGATAGTTAGAGTCATAGTTTAGCATAATTCCGCCGACAAAAGCGGAACAAGTTATTCCTGATTCGCGCAACAATGTAGTAACCATACTACAAACAGTCGTTTTACCATGTGTGCCGGCAATAGCTATCGTCTTATACTGCTTTGAAATCCAGCCAATTACCTCTGACCTCTTGTAGCACGGAATGTTATATTCTTGGCAATAAACAAACTCTTCATTAGTTACCGGTATTGCTGGAGTGTAAATAACCGCATTTATCTCCTGCAAATGCTTAATATCTATTTCATAAAAAACTTCAATACCTTCTTGGGTTAAAGAGCGGGTAATTGCTGTTTCGGTTTTGTCGTATCCGGAAACCTCATAATTAAGATGCCGAAAGTGCCTTGCTAAAGCACTCATTCCGATTCCGCCGATTCCCATAAAATAAACTCGTTTCCCTAAGAACATTTGTTAAAAACTAAACTGCCTCTGTGAACAATTTTACAAAGTTATTTCATGAAGGGCAATATCTACCTATTTTTGCGGATATAATTTGCAATTGTTTAGTATTAAATCATTTAAAATTTACACAGCATTAACATACCTTAATGATTAGAATTTAGTAGCTGTTATTAAATCAACTATCTTATTATCAGCTACTTTTATATTTTTCTATTTATTAATAAGATAATTTTATTACATCAGGTATCTTTAGTGGCGTGATAATCATTTATGATACGAAGGAATTTTGATATAACCTCTCCCGGATTAGATGCCTGACACCATGCACCGATTATGGCGATTCCGTACGCGCCCGATGCCAAAACCTCATAAGCTGTTTTTTCTGTAATCCCACCAATAGCGATAACCGGTATGGAAGTTTTTGGGCAAAAAGAAGCTAATCCCTGCAAACCCATAGGTGGTAACGCCATTTTTTTAGATGAACTGGCAAATATTGGCCCCACGCCAATATAGCTAACAGGCTGTCTTTGAGCTATGTATAATTCTTCTTCATTATGAACAGTAGCTCCAATGAGCCTATTGGGTAGGCGTTTGCATACTTCATCTAAAGGAGTATCTTCTATTCCTACATGAATTCCGGTATTCTCAAATTTCTCGCAGATAGACACATAATCATTGATAATTAGCGGAATTTTTTTTTCAATACAAAAATTATATGCTTTTTCTAACTGAGAATATTTTTCTGAAGTAAATTGTTTTTCTCGAAATTGAATAACGATATTGCTATCTTGCGGGATGAACTGTAGGAGTTCAAAATGATTATATCTCTGTTGGGTACTTGTATCGGTGATGAGGTGAAGTTTTGGTAGGCTTTGCATTTAGTCTGTAAAGGTTTTTTTCAGAATATTAGCCCATTTTCTTTCGGGTTTCAGTGCGTTTCGGTGGCAAGAGTGATTCAAGGAGGTAGCACAGCATCCTGCCCAGCGTTCGTTTTTCCAAAGGCGAGCAGCTTCTCTATCTAAGATTTTTAGCTTTTTCTCGTAGTTGTCTTCCTGTAATTTACGGCTTGGGTCTATGAGTGAGTTAAGGTCTGGCTGGCCGGCTTGTAACCACGCAGAATACCAAAAAGAACCTACCCTAAGAATAGCCATTCGCATCCTTCTTTCTACCTGCCCGCCAAGCATAGCATGATACATTTTAGAAAAAGGGACAGAATAGACTTTCATATTTGCATTATTTCTGGTTTCAAAGCTATATTTTAAATCTTCTGAAGATTTCTGGGTAAGGTCTTTTTCAAATTGAAATACAGAATCCAATGCGGTGTGGCTTTCCAAAACTGCTTTCCATGCTTCTGCCAGTGGGTCTTCGACCATATAAGCCGGGCCTAAGAAAAAATCATAATTATTGGCAAATAATTCCGGCAGTCTGGATTCCCAAAAACCGTGAATACCGTACTGGCCAGAAAACTGGCCATTATAGTTTTCCGTTGTATGTAAAGGAACGTGAGCATCTGCAATGTAATGGCCTAATTCTGATGAAATACGCAATATTGCATCTGCATTTTTATCCTTAAATGCTTGAATCAGTCTTCTATATTCCTGTTGGATTGTCCAAGGCACAGTTCCATAGGCCAAAATAGTGTCTTCGGAATACTTTTGAGTAGCGTCTTGCCATTTTTTAGGGAAATTTGAAAATGGCAGTTTACCGTAGTGGTCTAAGTCTATGTAATGCTTAGGAGCTTCCCCGTCCACGGCGTAGCGACGTTCATCGGGTTTTACGGCATGTAAAGATATAAACTCAATGTTCGCTTTGAAAAATGGCAACATTTCCGGCGGCAGCGTGTAAACAGCCAAGCGATTAATGCGTGGATGCGCCCAAAAGCCCCAACCATACACCGAAGTACTCGCGGAGCATATCCATAAACTTAAAAATAGCCAACAGTATTTCATTAGCCAAATATACAAACGTCAGTCGGAAATTTAAAATAATATTTTAAATTTCCGACTGACGTTGTTTTTTTTATAAATTATTTTACTTCGTTTAGAACTACTGAATTATTAAAAGTTATTCCGCTATTTGGCTCATAACCAATAACTATATGAGTATCTTTTGATACTTGGCCACTTAGAATTTGTTTTGCTAATTCGTTGATTACTTTTCTTTGAAGCACTCTTTTAAGCGGTCTTGCACCTAATTGTGGGTCATAGCCAAGTTGGGCAAGCCAATCCAAAGCCTCTGGTGTAAATGACACCGAAATATCTTGTTGTAGAGCTTGTTTAGTGAGTATATCTGCTTGAATACGAACGATTTCTAAAAGCTCTTCTCTATTGAGCGGGGTGAAGAGTATTACTTCATCAATTCGGTTCAGGAACTCCGGTCTGAGTGTTTTGCGAAGCAATTCAAATACATCGAGGCGTACTTTTGCGGTGATTTTATCCCGATTGTCTTCCGTCAGATGCATAAATTGCTCTGCAATAAGATGAGCACCTAAGTTTGAAGTCATGATTATGATGGTGTTCTTAAAATTGACAGTTCTACCTTTGTTATCTGTAAGTCGGCCATCATCAAGGACTTGCAGTAATACATTAAATACATCCGGATGTGCTTTTTCGAGTTCATCTAAAAGGATAACGGAGTAAGGTCTTCTGCGGACGGCTTCTGTTAATTGTCCGCCTTCTTCGTAGCCAACGTATCCGGGAGGAGCACCAATCAAGCGGCTTACGGTATGTTTTTCTTGGTATTCCGAGAGGTCTATACGCACCATAGCTTGTTCGTCATTAAAGAGATATTCAGCGAGGGCGCGGGCTAATTCTGTTTTTCCAACTCCAGTAGATCCTAAGAATATAAATGATCCGATTGGTTTTTTGGGGTCATTTAAGCCGGCAGCGTTTCTGCGGATGGCGTGCGCAATAGCTTCAATGGCTTCTGACTGGCCTACTACTCTTTTGTGCAAGGCATCTTCGATGTGCAGGAGTTTCTGCCTGTCGGATTCCAGCATTTTTTGAACGGGGATGCCTGTCCATCTACTTACTACTTCTGCAATTTGCTCACTATCAACTTCTTCGCGTAACATTCTGGTTTCTCCTTGAATTTCACCTAAGGCGTGTTGCAGTGTTTTTACTCGCTGTTCTTGTTCGGCGATTCTGCCATATCGTATTTCGGCTACTTTTCCCCAGTTTGCTTCGCGTTCGGCGCGGTCTGCTTCTGCCCGGAGCTGTTCTATGGTAGCTTGTGCTTCACGGATCTGCTGAATCAGGTTTTTTTCTTGTGTCCATTGGGCACGAAGTGCGTCTCTGGTTTCGCCTAAGTTTGTAATTTGCTCTGAGAGTTCATGGATTTTTTTCTCGTCTTGTTCTCTTCTAATAGCTTCACGTTCAATTTCAAGGGTTCTGATTTTGCGTTCTAATTCATCTAATTCTTCGGGTAAAGAATCTATTTGGAGTCGAAGGCGGGCTGCGGCTTCATCCATCAAGTCAATGGCTTTATCCGGCAGAAAGCGGTCATTGATATAACGTTGTGAAAGCTCTACGGCAGCGATAATAGCGGCATCGGTAATTTGAACGCCGTGATGAATTTCATATTTTTCTTTAAGTCCTCGCAAAATAGAGATTGCATCTTGGGCATCCGGTTCATCTACATAAATTGGCTGGAAGCGTCTTTCTAAGGCTTTGTCTTTTTCGATATATTTTTGATATTCATCGAGGGTTGTAGCTCCTATAGCTCGGAGGGTTCCTCGGGCTAAGGCTGGTTTCAGGATATTTGCGGCATCCATAGCTCCGTCAGCCTTTCCGGCACCTACTAATGTGTGGATTTCATCAATAAACAAGATATACTCTCCTTCTGCGGCGGTAACGTCTGCTACTACGGCTTTTAGTCTTTCTTCAAATTCACCTCTATACTTTGCGCCTGCGAGCAAAGCGCCCATATCTAACGAAAGTATTATTTTACTTTTTAGGTTTTCGGGAACGTCTCCTTGTAAAATTCTGTGGGCTATTCCTTCGGCAATTGCGGTTTTTCCGACCCCAGGCTCCCCTATCAAGACTGGATTATTTTTGGTTCTGCGGGATAGAATTTGCATCACTCTGCGGATTTCTTCATCACGGCCAATTACTGGGTCCAGCTTACCATCACGTGCTAATTCATTCAGGTTCAAGCAATAACGTTTTAATGTATTGAATTTATCCTCTGCATTTGAATCTGTGGCGGTTTTGTTGCCCCGTAAGTCTTTTATTATCTGGCGCAACCCTTTTTCTTGTAATCCTTGGTCTTTTAAGAGGCGGGAAACGGAATTATCGGCTAATAATAATCCTAATAAGATATGCTCTAAGGTGATAAACTCATCTTTTTGCTTACCGGCTTCTTGGTTGGCTATTTCTAAGACCTTAAATTGGTCATTACCGAAATGCTGCCCGCCAAAGGCACCGCTAACTTTTGGATATTTGTCTATCAGTTCATTGGTTTTGGATGCGAGGAATGGAATATTAACCTCCATTTTACGAAATATATGCGGCACTAAGGTATCTTCCGATTTAAGCAAGGCTAAAAGTAGATGCCCGGGTTCTACGACTTGCTGATGTTTTTCTCTGGCAATTTCGGCAGCTTGTTGAAGTGCCTCCCTTGACTTGACTGTATATTGATCAAAATTCATAATTATAGTGTTTTTCTCCGGTGCCTTTATTACAAACTTTATGCAACAACGCACAAACAAGCCAAAATGACTGATTTATGTTTCCGAAAATGCCAAAATGGCTTTTTGGTTGTATTAATATGCAATTAATAAGCTAAATTATGGATCATTTTGAATTATTACGATGATTATGCTAAAAAAAGATTGCCAGAGTGATTTGAATCACTCTGGCAATCTTTTTTTATATCCTTAAATAATTTTCTTTCTAAGAAGTAGTCTTTTGTTCACCTCCAGCAGTTTGTTGGATTTTTTTAACAATTTCTTTATTGTCCAATCCGAGTCCTTCTTGCTGAAACTTCATATCGCCATTTTCGTCAAAGACACTGATAATATTTGAGTGCGAAAAGTCTATGGGAGAAATTTCTTTATATTTAACGGCTAAGGTATTTGCAAATTCTCTGGTTGTTTCTTCTGTTCCGCGTAAAAACAGCCAATGGGAATCTGTCATGTTGTTTTCGATACTAAATTCTTTTAATTTTGGGGGAGTGTCTTTTTTGGGGTCAATGCTAACCAACACATAGCGGATAGGTTTTCCAGATGATTTTCCTACTGCTTTCTGGATATTTTTCATGTCGGCTACCAGCCTTGGGCAGGCAGCTTTGCAGGATGTGTAAATCATCACTACTACTAAGACGTTTCCTTGTAGGTCTTTAAACTGTATTTTTTCTCCTTCTTGGTTTTCCCACTCTGTTTCTAAGTTGTAGATAGATAGTTCACTAATGGTTTGTTTTTCTGGAGTAGATGCAGTTTTTTTACAAGCAGCTAAACTTCCGATTAATAATAAGCAAGTTATAATAGTTTTCACGTTGAATTAAATTACAGATTTGGTGTTTTTGTGGGGATACTTTTGGCGCATCTGAAACCGAGATTAGCGATACAAAAGTTTGCTTTTAGGCTAGCGCGAAGTGCGAAGCGTATAAATGCGGCATAATTCATTAGGTCAGTAGTTCCTACTGATTCGGCGCCACAAAAGTCAGCGTTATCTTCACGTCTTTTTCTGGATTCGTTGCCTAAGATAACCGAATTATAGTCATAGACCCATTCCCAAACAACTCCATGTAAGTCTTTGATTCCCCAGATATTGGCTTCTGTTTTTCCTATATCAAAGAGATATGTTTTGGGGGTTTCATAGCCACTTAGGATTTTTTTGATAAACAGGCTATCTTTTCGGGCATCTCGCTTCTTGGGGCTTGCCATTGCTACGTATTCCCATTCTTCAAGGGTTGGCAATCTTTTTCCTTGACATTCACAGTAGGTTTTAGCGGCGAACCAAGAAATATAATTTACCGGTTTGTTGCTAAACTCGGCTGGTGCGGTATTCGGCAATGCCCAACCATTAAGGTAGTTTTCATCGGCAAATATTTTTTTTACATTTCCTTTTTGCCATTTTGGGTTGTTTTTGACAAACTCCGCAAACTGTTGATGAGTAACCGGGGTAACATCCAGATAGAAATCCTGAACCTGAACATCTGGTGTTTCTGTAGAGCCAAAAAACGGTTTGTAACTTCCCCCTTTAATCAGGTTCATTTTTGTTTGGCTGTAAAGAACATTTGATAGGAACAGTGATAGAACGACAAGGATATTTTTCATAATCTATTTAGTTTACGCCCGGTTACGTTTATTGGATTTTAGCTTTTATTTAGCTCGTACTTTTTTAACGTCTTCTGATTTAATTTCTGTACCATTATTTCCCCATGAGTTATAGACGTACGTTAATACGTTGGCTATTTCTTCATCGGTTAATTTTTGGGCAGGCATTTCGCTGTTATATTTTTTACCATTTACGGTAATTTCGCCTGTTAAGCCTTTTAATACGATGTTGATAGCGCGGTCTTTATCTGCATTTAAGAAGTCAGACTTAGCTAATGGCGGGAAAGCATTAGGTATTCCGGCTCCGTCATTTTGGTGGCAAGCAAAGCATGATTTAGAGTAGAGAATCTTTCCTGCCTCTATTTTTTCTGCTTTTGATAGAACCTTTGCAGGCTTACCTGACTCTTCTGGTTTTGGGGTTTCGTGGATTGTACCGCCTTCGGGGTTGTAAACACCTTCGGTAACAACTCCTTTAAATACATGCTCATTTTTCTCTCCTTCAACGACTAACATTCCCAAAGATCCTTTGTTAAAGGTTCTGAATATAGAGTGATCTACTAAGATCAACTTAGAGGGAACTTCCACTTTAAACTCTACGATAGCTGCTCCACCAGCAGGGATTAATGTTGTTTGAACTTGTTCGTTAATATGTTTTCCGCCTTCGATATAAACTTTGTCAAATATTTCTCCGATAACGTGGAAAGAAGATACGAGGTTTGGGCCTCCGTTTCCGATAAAGAGCCTTACGGTTTCGCCTACTTTACATTTTAAGGCATTTTCGCCGACTATAGAGCCAACTTTTCCATTGAATACAACGTATTCGGGTTTTTCATCAAAGGCTTTTTGCATATCAAATGCTTGCAAGCCGGTTTCTCCGTGCTTGCCGGCAGTATAGAAGTCGCCTTGGCACACATAAAATTCTTTATCCACAGGGGGTAGGCCGCCTTCCGGCTCTACCAAAATCAAGCCATACATACCGTTAGCGATGTGCATCCCTACCGGAGCTGTTGCGCAGTGATAAATGTATAATCCCGGGTTTATCAATTTAAAGTCAAAAACTTTTTCATGACCCGGTGCTACAAAAGAAGCTTCAGCACCGCCACCTTGACCCGTAACAGCGTGTAAGTCAATATTATGCGGTAATTTATTATTGGGATGATTTTTTAAGTGAAACTCTACTTCATCGCCTACACGGGTACGTATGAAAGAACCTGGAACAGTTCCGCCAAAAGTCCAAAAGACATATTTTACACCATTATCTAATTCTCCTTCTTTTTCGATAATTTCTAAATCTACTCTCAGCTTTTGAGCTGGTCTATTTCCAATGGGTTTGGGGACAAGTGGTGGTGAGGTTAGCTCTGCCTGCACAGCCTCCCCGCCCTGAATTTTGATACTCGCATAATCGGTAGTGCCTTTGCCATCTTGTTTACAAGACGTTGCACCGATGCACATACAAATAGCCAAAGCTATATTCCTGAATTTAAATGGTATTTCCATATAAAAAAATTAATGGTTGATTATTAAAAATTTACACTAAGTTCTTAATTTTTATTATACTAAACTATGTATTGTATCACACTATTTAGTGATAAAAATCACAAAAAAAGTAAAGTATATCTTATTAGTAGTGTTTTGTGGTTGCCAATAATGATTGTTGGTTTTCGGTAAAAAAGATTTAAGGGTTTGTGAATGTAATTATATTAATTACCCGACGAATCTGTCAGCACTCAACGCTGGTAAAGGTAACCAAAATTAATTTAAAAGTAGAGAATTTTATTGCAGAAAAGGTCTATCCTTCTTGGGTTACGTAGCTATTAAAGGCTTGTAGGTATTTGTTGATATACTGTTGTTTTTCTTTTGACTTGTATTGTTGGATAAATCTTGGGTGTTCTAATACCACAATTTGGTTAAATAAATTTGCTTCATTATTTAATTGTTGAATAAAATCGGCATTTTTCTTTCCCAAAACAAAAACTCTATCTGTATCTAATCCCAAATTAATATGTTTTTTTAATGACAATATCATAAACTCTTTCAGCATTTCAAAGAGTATTGAATCATCGTAATAATTTGCATTTAAGTATTTTCCGGTTTCTGTTTTTCGTATAATCGCTAATGGGAATGGAGAGTTGATATAAAAGTGTTTAAAAAACATATCTGTTCCGCCATAATCAGCAATCATATCATACACAAATACAGAAGAGATTTCGTGTGTATGTGCTGAAGTCATTTTTATGCCGCAACTATTTTCTAATCGTTTCGTATCTGTGAATGGGATTCCGGTTATTCCTGCGCCATGGCGACCAGGGTTTATTCCTATAATAAATTTACGCCGTATATTATCATTATAATACTTATGGTAAAATTGTTGCATTACCTTTATGGTTTCAAGATTATCCATATATGGGTTCATTACTTGAAAGCCTGCCGGAAGTTTGCCTGTATAATGTAAATTACGGTTGAAGTCAATTACTTTTTCTGCGAAGGTTTCCATTTGAATGCTTATCGGTAAATTCGGTGCCGAGTGGGTATTCGTTTTATTAAAATAGTCTTACCATATCCGGGTTTTCTATCATGAGTTTTATGGCTCACGATGATTCCGCCAAGACGAACTTCTACCATGGGGGTTATGATATGGATATTTTTAATAGGTTTTCCGAGTACTGGATTGTATTTTTCAATGAGATACATAGCTCCAAAAGCTACCTGAAAGTAAACCGACCCAACATAGTTTAAGTTTGCATGAACGCCGGCAAGGAGCATAAAAATATCTCTATCTCGTCTGGGGGTGCCTCTGGGAGTTTTGTTAGCTAACCAGTAGTCTTCTAAATAGTTAAATGATAGAAATATTGGTCTATCGAGCCGTCTGGTGGGTTTTCTCCACCAGAGAATGGGTCTGTAAAATCCTATTTTTTGGCTGTAACCTATTCCTATGTAATGAGTTCCGGCACTTAATCTCAGGGAGGCACCACGCCAATGAACGTCTGCACTGGGTTGAAAAAAAGCGTGCAGCCCACCGGCTCCGATAGACCCTCCAAACTTTACCCGAATCGGCTCTATAATTTGCCCAAAGGTGTTATTCACCAGAAAACCCCACAGTAAAAAAACAGCCCAATAGTGTAAATCTTTTTTCATAAAACAGATCTATCGCCTATATGCCGAAATCCTTTGGCAAAAATTCTACAATCTAAGCCCAATGAGTAATGTAAAGCATAATCTAAATCAAGGTCATCAAGTTCTTGCTGTGTTAAACGGTTAGGAAACGAAGAAGCTACTGCCGGCGTCAGCAAGCCGGGTTTCAACTTAGGGAGTTTGGGGTTATTTAAGTTCGTAAACGAAACAATATGAAAGCGACCAATTAATGTAAAAAACAGTTGTTTTAAAGCTAACTGCGGAGACTGAAATACCCAAAAAATAGCCGGAAATAAACATAACAAGATAAGGCCGGCCACCAAATCAAAAATCTTCTTCTGTAAGCTAATTACCTGATTATTAATCCTAAAATATTCATAGCTATGATTACCCATCAAAATGATGTTTGGCCCGATGAGATAGTTACCATCTGCCGGAGCGATTTTGTAATTCACACCCATTGGAGCAAGCACCTGCATCCATTCCATAATCTGCTGGGCTGTTAGGCTTTTGTTGCAAAAAATCAAATCATCTAAGTTGTAAAACCGGCAAATTTCAGGAAGTTGTGCTAAATTCCCAAGCCACTCTAAGGCCGGAATTGTCTGAGACTCAGTATGTACCCAACCAATAATATCTGCCGGATATTTAATATCATACTTCAACAGTTGCCAAACACGCTGCACTTCTTGTGCATCTCCCACAAGCACTACTTTCTGGTGAACCTTTTCCGTAAAAAAAGGAACTCCAAACCGAAAATAACTATCTAACATCCGGAATAAAGAGCTACTCATAAAGGCTCCTATTGCCGTAAAAAAGACAATCCCCCGAGAAAAATTAATATCTGGAAACAAGAAACTGAGTGTAGCAATACCTATAAAGCCTAACAAGACACCAAAAGTGATGGAACGCAGTTGATAAGGCCGGCGATACCCGCCGGTTAGGTATAATAGTGCCGTAAAAATAAACGCATACAAAGGAGCTACTATCGTTGAAAATACCGCCGGATACGGAATGCCATTAGGCAGATGCACAAAATATTCCCATATATCTTTAACCAATAATGCTATCAGCAAAAAGCCGGTAAAATCTGCAACAGCCAAACCTATTGATGAAATAACCCGCCTAAAAATCGCCAATGCCGCCCGTATGAATACAGCAGCCTGAATAATTCCTAAAAATACAGACTGCCTCCCTCCAGAAAAATGCTTACGCGCAAAAATGAGCATCGCCTGATAAAAAACAACTACATAATTTAAACTTCCTTTCTTAGTACTTTCGCCTTTGTAGTGAATAATGCGTGTATCTGCAAAGTAAACAACTCGATAGCCTGCCTTTAAAACCCTATAAGACAAGTCTATATCTTCGCCATACATGAAATAATCTTCATCTAAGAGGCCAACCTCATCTAAGACTTTTTTCCGAAGCATCATAAATGCACCGGATAATACCTCTACGTCATTTGTTTGATTCTCAGGAAGATATGTTAAATGATATTTTCCAAATCGCTTACTTTTAGGAAAAAGTTTGGATAAGCCAAATATCTTATTAAATGCAACCCAAGGAGTTGGTATTGAACGTTTTGATTCTGGTAGAAATTTACCCTCTCCGTTAATCATACGAACTCCCAATGCTCCTACATCCGGATTTTTGTCTAAATAATCCAGAATTTTTTGGAAGGTATCTTCTTCAACAACTGTATCCGGGTTTAGGAGTAAAACATACTCCCCTAAAGCTCTCCGAATAGCTAAGTTATTTCCCTTAGAAAATCCTAAATTTTCCGTGCTGGCTATTAGTTTTACCCAAGGAAACTTTTCTTGAACAAATGCAGTGCTACCATCTACCGAGTTATTATCAACTACAAATACTTCTGCTTCAATATTTTGAATAGCTTTTTGAACAGAATTTAGTGTTTGTGCTAAAAAATGCTTTACATTATAGTTTACAATTACAATGGACAGCAGCATATTATGAGTTGGATAATGGGAGCAAATAATCTGTTCTTTGTTGCAATGCACGTGCTAAGGTGATTTCATCAACATATTCAAGTGGAGCACCGAAAGCCACGCCCCGCGCTAAATTTGATATACGAATATCTAAAGAAACTTGGCGAACTTTTGTGGCAACATATAAAGCAGTCGTATCTCCCTCTAAATCAGAATTTAATGCTAAAATAATCTCTTGAATAGGCTCTGTTTGGCATCTTTGGAGAAGGTGTTCTATGAATAATTTATCAGGTCCTATTCCCGCCAACGGATCTAAAATTCCGCCTAAAATATGATATAATCCATGATAATGATTCGTTTGCTCTATAACCAACACATCGCGGATGTCTGAAACAACACAAATCTGGTTTTGTATCCGTCGAGGATTCTGGCAAATGCTGCATATCTGCGTATCAGAAATATTATTACAACGAGAACAACGCAGCAAAGACGTTTTCAGTTGAATCAACGACTGTGCAAGGCCAGAAACAGTAGATTCCGGTAAATTTAAAATATGCAAAACAAGGCGTAAAGCCGTTTTTTTACCAATACCGGGTAATTGCGATAATTGTTTTACAGCTTCACCAAGGTACTGGGACGGAAACTCCATTTACAAAAAGAATTTAATCAGCAAATTTACAAAATGTTTTTTTACCGTAATTGGATAGCATACCAACTTAAACGCTAAAATATAATTCAATTATATTGAAACTAAGTCATTGAAAATTTAGCAAGATTACTACTTTTGTGTTCCAACGCACCGATACTTTGTTTTCAAAATTTTTAAATAGTAATCTTTATACTGCATTAACACTTATTTTTTCATTCAGTATTGTAGCAGGTTTAACCTTATCTCCGGCACTAATCAGTATCGGTGTTGGTGGAATTGCTTTGCTTGGCTTGCTCAAAATACAAAAAAATAAACTATGGAATCCATTGTTTATTAGTTGGATAGCTTTTTATGTGGTTTTGTTAATTGGTTTTTTTCAGGAAACGCATTTGGATGATTTTCAGGAAGAAATCAGAATCAAGCTACCTTTTTTGCTGGTTCCATTGGGTTGGATTGCGGTACAAAAATTATCTTCAAAACAGCGAACGTGGGTAGAACTCACTTTTTTAGCTGCCGTTATGGTTTCAGCAGTAGCTACATTAACAAACTACTTTCTTCATTACAAGGAGATTAACGAGTTAGTAGCTCAATCTCAAGAAGTTCCGATAAAGCCAAAAATGTCTCATATCTACTTCAGTATGTTGGCGGCTTGGGCGGTTATTTTGTCATTTTATCATTTTAGAAAAAATTCTGATAAAATTATTCGTTGGGTAGCTTTGGGAATATGTTGTTTTCTATTTTGCTGTGTTCACATTTTTGCAGCCCGAACGGGGCTTATTGCTTTATATGCCGCTATCGGCTTAATATTACTGGTATGGATGTTCCGAGAAAAACTCTGGAAATGGGCAATCTTAGGACTTATTTCTTTGGGAATAACTCCTGTAATAGCTTACTACACAAGTACTTCATTCAATAAACGTATTTGGAACTCCCAAGAAGATATTCGTATTTGGAAAACCGGAGGGGATATTAGCTGGCGTTCGGTGTCCATGCGTTTAGCAACTTGGCAAATAGGATGGCAAATTTTTCGTGAAAACCCATTGTTAGGGGTCGGAAATGGAGACGCAAAATACGTTTTACAGGAAAAATATATCCAAAACCAAGTAAATATGAAACCAGAATGCTATCTGCATGACTTTCATAATCAATGGATTGAAACCGGAGTTGGGCTTGGTTTGGTAGGAATACTATTTTTAGTTAATATTATTTTTTGGGGATATAGAGGCAAAAAAATTTCCTACCGAAAGTTAGCCTTTTGGAGTGTTGTTTTGGTTGCAATGCTCACCGAATCTATATTAGAAAGACAGGTCGGGGTAAGTTTTATAACGTTATTTAGCTTTTGGGAGCAACTCTCCGATTAACTAACTGATTCACAAACTTGTGTGATCTCCTAAGTTTAAAACTCCGGGGTCTTTTGCGGCACAAGTATGTCTTCCTACAATGCTATCTTGCAAAAAAAGGCCGTTTACTTGGCTTTTTTCTCGGATAATACTGTTTTTGATAACCGCATTATGGATGTTTGTTCCTGCTTCTATGGAAACGTAAGGCCCAATAACTGAATCTTGAATTTCAACATCTTTACCGACAAAGCAAGGCTCAATAATTACGCAGTTCGTTAGTTTGGCATTTGGGGAAATACAGACAGACTTTTTGTCAAAAGTTAGCACTTTTTGGTTTGTATCTAAAACAGCTTCTTTATTGCCGCAATCCATCCAAGCAGTTACGACTCCCGGCCCAAACTTGTATCCCTTTGATTTTAAATTTTCTAAGGCATCTGTAAGTTGATATTCTCCCTTGTTCAGAACCTTATTGTCTAACAAATACTGGATTTCTTTTTTTAGGGTGTCTCCGTCTTTGATGTAATAAATTCCGATGATTGCTAAATCAGAAACAAAATTTTCCGGTTTTTCCACAAATTGCTCAATGTTTCCAGTGTTATCGAGTGTAACTACGCCGAAGTTACGTGGGTTTTCTACAGGGTGCACCCAGATAACTCCGTCTTTGGATTTATCTACGGAAAAATCTGCTCGAAATAATGTATCTGCAAAAGCTATGATGGTTTCGCCAACCAAACATTCACGGGCACACCAAATTGCATGGGCAGTTCCCAATGCCTCCTCCTGATAAAAAATCTTACCGGTAGCTCCCAATGATGCCGCTATTGACAGCAAATTATCTTCTACTTCTGTGCCGAACTTACCTACAACAAAGGCAACCTCCTGAATATCACCTTGATAAATATTGGCAATATCTTCCACTAATCTTTGGACAATGGTTTTGCCGGCTATCGGAAAAAGCGGTTTGGGTGTTGATAATGTATGCGGCCTGAGTCGTTTGCCCAAACCAGCCATGGGAACGATTATATTCATGCAGCAAAGAAACTAAAAAAAGAACTTACTTAATATATTTTTGGGTAAACTCGCGGTGCATCCTATCAATATATTCTTTTTCGCCCGGAGTTATTGAGCCAACTTCCATGATAATTTCCAATGTTTCCATGATGCCCGTAAAATGGTCTGGCTCAGCTCCACCACTTGCAACAAACTTATCTAAAAATTCCAACCCTTTTTCTAAATGCTCGCCTGGCACCCACGATGCGTATTCTTCAGCATGACGAATCCCCCTAGTTTGTTCTATCGTGTGTTCATAATTACCAGGTAAATGATGACGCATTTTATAAATCAAAATCTCTATCTTTTCTTCTTCAGAAATAGATAACCCTCCATCCGCTTTCATTAGCCCAACGAAAAAGTGTGCTAATGAATTACTTGCTAACCTATTCGATGACATTGTAACTCGTTGGTAAAGTTAGCTATTTTATTTTTGTAATTCCTACTAAATATTACATATTTTTAATATTTTTTCAATAGTATCCTAAACAATTTTCTAACAATAAAAATCTAAGGTATCCATTGGAATACGTGCTGTTTTTTCTCACGTTAAAAAAAAGAACCCCTGTATAGTATTTTAGGTGGAGGCTCAGGGTCGACAAATGGTTCGTCTAACCAATTTTGGAGGTTAATTTTAACAAAGATGTTCAGCCTGATGAAAGCCACTAAATTTGATAAATACCAAGGATATTTAGCCATTGCTTTAAGTGCCTTTAGGACGAGAATAGCTATTAACGCAGTCCATATTTGTATCATAACCGCATTTTCGGATGTTCCTATAAAAGATTTTATATGGAGTAGCTGCTTTCTCTCTAAAAAATATTTCTACCTGCCATCTTGCCTTATAAAGCTCGCTAATCGTGTTTGCTGTCCAAGTAAATTGATTGGTAATGAGCTCTATCTCTTGTTTGTTTTCCGCATCCCATACAGCAATCCTTCGTAGCTTCTTAGTGTATTTGTTTTTTGTTTGATTACCAGTTAATTCAATGGTTTCATCAATCAAGATGTGTTGATGACGATTGTCAGGCAACGGATTTTCTTTTACACTTCTGAAATCAATATTGTCTTTATGTCTAATCACAAAAAAACACCTTCTGTTTTTCAACATAAAAGGAACAATATCTTCCTTTTATTCGTTCTTTGTCTAAATTTGCGGACTTATAGTGTATATTGCAACTTGCTCATTATCAATGATAAAATTAGTATTCTTACACCGTAAGTGGTTTTAAAAAACAATATTAGCTCACTTATATGATACATCACAAAAAAGACCATTGGGAAATTAGAAGTTTTAACCTTGTATTATCTTATGTTTATCTGATTTTAGCACTACTTTTTTTGGTAATGATATTTCTTGTTACATTTTTTCCAAGAGAAAACCCTGAATCCGAAGAGACATCGTTGTTTGAATGGATGGTAAAAATCGGGATTTTTGTACCGTTTTTAATTCAAGCTATACGATTAACTATCTATAAAGGAGATGGCAAAACGCTAAAAAGTAATCTCTATTGGTTCCGAAAAACCCAGTGGGAAATTAGTTATGATGATATAAAAGCAATTAAGCTGCACAATAAAGGGGCAAAATTTAGCACCAATATAACGATTAACATTGAGACGGAGCAAAAAAACTACGAAATCGAAGCAGGAACAACAAAGCTAATGGACATCAGAAAGCTATTTGAGGGAAAAAATATACCACTTTACTATAAACAAAATAAAGAAGCAGAATACTCATTGATTTCAGATGAGCCAAAGCCTTAATCTATGTTTGAAAGTAAGTGACTACTTTTTGGCTTCAAGGAGGCAAGCAGCATAATTTTCCCAACTCATTGTCTGGGCTGATTGGGCTACGTTTTCACGGTTTATCGGACTTTCTAAGAAGCGTAACATCGTATCAGCCATAGAATCAATGTTTTCCGGCTCAGCTAAATATCCGTTGTAGCCATCTTGAATGGTTTCTGGGAAATGCCCTACCCGCGTAGCAAGTACCGGCATCTTAAAATTATAGGCCAAAGACTCCACGCCAGACGGCGTAGCTGTTAAATAATAAGTTACAATTGCATCGCTAACTTGAAAATATTGGTGTACTTCCTCATTCGGGACAAAGGAATTTACAACCCGAACATTTTCCTGTAAATGGTAGGTTTCTATTAAACTAAGTGGCTGATAATTAGATTCATCGTCAGAGTTCCGAAGAAATATTTTTTTCGCTAAACCAAAAAGATGCTGTTTCAATCGAGTAGAAAATTTGGTTTGGTCTAATGTTTTCCAAAAAGATTCTCCTACAATCAACAGTGAAACGTCATTTCTTTTTTCTGCGACTTTAGCAAAAGCCGGAATCACGTGGTGTAGTCCTTTGTATTTTCGGATGAAGCCAAAAAATAGAAATACGTGTTTTTTTAGCCCCATTTTTTGTTTAAATGCTGGTATATCAAAGTTGGGGTCTTCGCGAAACATATCATAAACCGGATGATACAGCTTTAAGATAGTTCGGGTTGGTTTTGGAAAACGGATTCCGGATTCTATTCTTTTAAAAGAAATTTTAGGAAATAACGTTTCTAACTCATCAGCAGTTTTGTGTGCGTGGGTAACGTATGTGTGTGCTACCTTTAAGCCGTAGTTTGTAAATAACTTATCCAATAAACTGGCTTCCTTTTGAACAACCAAATGCAGGTCAAAGATGATTTCAGCTTGGGTAGAATGGTATAACTTTCTGGCAATAAACCCCATTGGTAGCCCTTGTAGCGCAATTGCCCACTGAAAAACAATCTTCTGGGGATTTATTTCCTGAATTATTTTGACTGTTTTGAGCCAAGAAAGCGGGTTATTGTAATTTGTTACGTAAACCACCTGAATCTGAGTGCCTTCTAAGAGATTAGATCGGCTGGAACGGTCTATAAAATCTCTGGGAATAATAGCAGGATATTGCTGGGTCCAAGAAACAATATAAACTTCCCAACCTTGAAATTTGTCTATTGCGCGGGCTAAGGAGGTGTTATAGTTAGAAATCCCCCCTTTAAACTGTGGACCCGGGCCAAATAAAACTACTTTGTTTGGCATTATACCACAACGTTTATAATTTTTCCCGGAACATACACGATTTTCTTCAGGGACTTATCCCCTAAATAACGCTGAAAATCACCGTGTTGTGCTAATAATTCTCGAACTTCCGCCTCTGAAAGCTGAATATCTAAATTTATCTTAAACTTCATTTTTCCGTTTATAGAAACAGGATAATCATAAGTATCTGATTGTAAATATTTTTCGTTAAATTTTGGGTAATTAGCTTCATGGATAAGTGTTTTATTTCCGGCACATCCCCACAATTCAGCAGTTAAATGAGGCGCAAAGGGAGATAAGACAACCAAAAGCGGCTCAAAAATAGCCTGTTTACGGCAGTTTAGGCGAATTAACTCATTTAAGGCAATCATAAATTGTGAAACACTGGTATTAAAAGACAGCTTTTCGATGTCTTCGGCTACTTTTTTTATGGTGGTATGCAAAACCCGCTGTTCTTCTGCCGTAGGCTCTTCAGTAGTCCAGCAAATATTTCCGGTATCATCGGTAAGCCAGTTAAAAAATCTTTTTAGGAAAGAATAAACTCCGCTGATTCCCTGCGAACTCCAAGGCTTCGTTTGCTCTAAAGGACCTAAAAACATTTCAAACATCCGTAAGGTGTCAGCTCCATAAGTTTCACAAATTTGATCGGGATTTACCACATTATAAAAAGTCTTAGACATCTTTTCTACCTCAATATGGCAATAAAACTTCCCAGTAGAATCCATTTCAAATGTAGCTGACTTGTAATCAGGCATCCATTCTTTAAAACTTTCTATATCTAAAACTTCGTCTTGAACAAAAGAAGCATCAGTTCGTACTTTAATGTAGGATTCTTTTGGGTCTAATACATTTTTAGAAACAAATGTTTGTTCGTTTTTCTTTTTGAATAAATAACAGGAATTTCCCAAAATCATTCCTTGATTAACCAACTTTTGAAATGGCTCTTGAAAAGAAATGACTCCTATGTCGTATAAAAATTTTGCCCAAAATCTGGCATATAATAAATGCCCTACAGCGTGTTCAGCCCCTCCGATATACAAATCAACATTCATCCAGTATTTTTGTTTCTGAAAATCAATTAGTTGATTGTTATTTTCTACGTCTATGTATCGTAAGAAATACCAACTGGAGCCTGCCCAACCCGGCATTGTGTTGGTTTCTCGGCGTCCCTTTGGGTGGTTTAGCCAGTCAAAAACATTCGCTAAGGGAGATTCTCCATTTCCGGCCGGCTTATAACTTTGAACGTTTGGAAGCGTAACCGGTAAATCATTTTCAGACAAAGGATATGGTATATCATCTTGATAAACAATAGGAAACGGCTCCCCCCAATATCTTTGTCTAGAAAAAACGGGATCCCGAAACCTATATTGAATTGTTACTTTACCGAATCCGGCTTGTTCTAAATATTGCCCCATTGCTTCAATGGCTTCTAAGACAGATTTTCCATTCAGAAAGTCTGACTGAATCAGGATGCCTTCTTTGGCTTCATAAGCAGAGTTTTCCTTAACGTTTTTATTTTGAATAACTTGAATAATTGGTAAGTTATATTTTTGTGCAAACTTAAAGTCTCTTGCATCGTGGGCTGGAACGGCCATAATTGCGCCTGTGCCATAAGATGCTAATACATAATCAGTTATCCATATTGGGATTTTTTGTTGGGTGATTGGGTGCAGGGCGTAGGCTCCGGTAAACACGCCCGTTGTGGTGTTGAGATTAGCGATTCTATCTCGCTCTGACTTGCGGGCGGAAGTTTCGCAATAGGTAAATACTGCCTCTTGCTGTTCCGGTGTCGTAATTTCTTTTACAACAGGATGTTCCGGTGCTAAGGCTAAAAAAGTAGCTCCGAAAAGCGTATCCGGTCGAGTAGTAAAGATTTTAACAGGAGCTATTTCCGGCTTTGAATCTATGGAGAAAAAACAATATGCTCCGGTAGAGCGGCCTATCCAGTTTCTTTGCATTTCTACAACCGAACTTGGCCAATTTATTTCGGTTAGCCCCTGAAGTAATCGTTCTGCGTAAGCCACAATGCGCAATGACCACTGACGCATAGGCACACGATAAACAGGATGCCCGCCACGCTCAGAAAGCCCGTCCTTAACTTCTTCATTGGCTAAAACAGTTCCCAAAACAGGGCACCAATTTACCTCCATCCAAGATAGATAAGCCAAACGGTAGTGCAGCAAAATCTCTTGTTGGTGTTTGGGAGAGAAGTTTTTCCATTCTTCGCCAGTAAATGTTTCTTCAAAACTTGTGCAGGCAGAAATAGCTGTATTTCCGTTTTCCTCAAATTGCTGAACCAATGTTTCAATGGGCTGGGCTTTATCTAACGAATTATTGTACCAGCTATTGAATAATTTTAAGAAAATCCATTGTGTCCATTTATAATAGTTTGGATCTGATGTACGAATTTCGGTATTGGGAGTGTAGGCCAAGCCCATTTTGGTAAGCTGCTGGCGATAGCGAGCTATATTTTTTTCGGTAGAATGTGCCGGATGCGTTCCGGTAGCGATTGCGTAGTTCTCTGCCGGTAATCCAAAAGCATCGTATCCCATAGGATGCAATACGTTGTAGCCACACAAACGTTTGTAGCGTGCTACAATATCCGTTGCGATATAACCTAAGGGATGCCCTACATGAAGCCCAGACCCCGAAGGGTAGGGAAACATATCTAATACATAAAACTTCGGTTTTTTATGGTCATCTGATACCGAGAAAGATGAATTTTGTTGCCAAATTTGCTGCCATTTAGCTTCTATTTCGCTGTGATTATAGTGTCCCATTCCAAATATGGCGCAAAGATACAAAATGCCGGCGCGTAATCAGGATAAGTTTAACAGCACGCCCATGCTATGAGCTATCTTGTTGGTTATCGTTATGGCTTTAAATTTACCAGTCATAAAAAATGTATTGCTTTTCCGTAGCTTTGCGCACTAAGGTTTAGCTATGAAAACAAAAACCGGCGTTATTTTTTTAATTGCCTTAGCTTGTGGCGGGGTTACGGCTGTCTTACACCAATTTGATATATCAGAAAAGGTACTCTCGTTAGCTCGGTGGATTACTATTTTGACTTTTATCTTTTACGCTATTAAACATAAATCGCTGACTACATGGATATTAGTATCTATGTTAATCGGTGCAGAAATTGGTTTAGACTTTCCGGAGTTTTCCCAAAACCTCAAGGTGCTTAGTAAGATTTTTCTAAAACTGATTAAGACTATAATAGCTCCGCTATTGTTTGGAACCTTGGTTGTCGGAATTGCCGGTCATTCTGATTTAAAGCAGGTAGGCAGAATGGGTATCAAATCACTGGTTTATTTTGAAGTTGTTACCACCATTGCATTGTTTATTGGCTTGATAGCCATAAACGTTAGCCAAGCAGGCGTGGGAATACAGCTTCCGCCACCGGAGAATCATGAAGGGATAGCCCCTCCGGTAAAGCAAACAACAGCCGATATTATCTTGCATATATTTCCAGAAAATATTGCTAAATCTATTGCTGACGGTCAAGTGCTGCAAATTGTGGTTTTTAGTGTGATTTTTGGGGTAGCGTTAATATTAGTGCCGGTTTCCAAAAGGCAGCCAATGCTTTCTTTTGCTGAATCTTTATCAGAAACGATGTTTAAGTTTACCAAACTAATCATGTATTTTGCACCGATAGGGGTAGGTGCCGCCATTGCTGTTACAGTTGGGCACATGGGAATCGGGATTTTAAAAAATCTATTTGCCTTATTATTAACTTTATATGGTGCTTTAGCATTATTTTTAGTGGGTGTGCTGTTGCCGATAGCGTGGTTTATCAAATTACCGATACGGCGGTTTATCAATTTGGTGAGTGAGCCGGTTTCCATAGCTTTTGCGACTACCAGCTCTGAAGCCGCACTCCCCAAAGCAATGGAAGCGATGGAAAAATTGGGTGTTCCCAGAAAAATAGTTGCTTTCGTGATGCCCACCGGCTATAGTTTTAATTTAGACGGCACAACACTATACTTGGCTTTAGCCTCTATTTTTGTAGCCCAAGCCGCCGGAATAGAACTTAGCTGGGGAACCCAATTAATAATGGTTTTTACGCTAATGCTTACCAGTAAGGGAGTTGCAGGAGTTCCAAGAGCATCTTTGGTTATCTTATTGGGCACAGCGGCAAGTTTTAATTTACCGGTAGAGCCAATATTCATCATACTGGGAATTGATGAACTAATGGATATGGCCAGAACTTCAGTTAATGTTATTGGAAACTGTTTAGCAAGTTGTGTCGTAGCCAAGTGGGAAGGAGAGTTTCATCCCGAAAAAACAATATCTTGAAGTTTTGATAAAATTTTTCAACAAAAATATATTTCGCAATAAAGACTAACTTATTTTTGCCCCGTGAACGTGCGCGAAACGGTTGCAATTATTGACTTAGGTACCAATACGTTTCATTTATTGATAGTCGAAATTGGTGAACGGGAAGAGTTTGTTATTATAGAAAAATATAAAGAACCCGTTAAGTTGGGAGAAAATGGCATCCAAAATGCCCAAATCTCAAATGATGCTTTTCAACGAGGGCTAAAAGCCCTCTCGAATATAAAGAAACTTATTGACTCTCACGGAGCTACACAGGTGTTTGCCTATGCTACCAGTGCTATTCGTAGTGCTGAAAATGGAAAAGAGTTTATTCAGCAAGTTAAACAACAAACGGGAATTGAGGTTAGCATCATTAATGGAAATGAAGAAGCAGCATTTATCTATACCGGAATCAAAAATGGAATTCAGCTTCCCTACGACCAAGATGTACTGATGATTGATATTGGCGGCGGGTCAGTAGAATTTATTGTAGCTAACTCTCATCAAGTAAAGCTATTACGTAGCTTAAATATCGGTGTTGCCAGATTATTGGATAAATTCCGCTTTCAAGACCAACCCTCATCTTCAGATATTGGAAAAATACACACCTATTTCGCCCAAGAATTAAAAGAACTACTTGCTGAAATTCAAGAATTTAAAATAAAAAAAATTGTTGGCAGCTCCGGGTCGTTTGAAACAATAGCAGCTCTAATCGCTAACCAAAATAATGATTTACTTTCATTAGAAAACCTAAACGGATATAAATTTAACCGAGAAAAATTTTTAGAAATACATTATCGGCTACTTTCTTCAAACCGGTCTGACCGTGCTGCAATGCCCGGAATGGACCCAATGCGCATAGATATAATCGTTTATAGCAGTATCTTAATTCACTTCTTGATGCAAGAAACAAAAGCAACTTTGTTTGAAATATCTTTGTATGCCCTAAAAGAAGGAATTTTATATGACTATTTGGATACACATAGAAACAACAACAAAGTGCAGATAAACCCTGATGAGCATAGCTTACGGCTAAAAGCTATCAGAGCATTGGGGAAAAAATATCAATATGACTCTGGGCACGCTACCCAAACAGCTAAAATTGCGTTGTCATTATTTGACCAAACCCGTTTTTTACATCACTATGGGTTAGCCGAAAAGGAGTTATTAGAATATGCTGCAATAATCCACGACATTGGCCACTTTATTGCCCGAAGCGGGCATCACAAACACGGCCAATACGTTATTATGAATAGCGGCTTGCAGGGATTCTCTACCGATGAACTGATTTTATTGGGAAATATCGTCCGTTATCATCGAAAAGGCTTTCCAACCCGGGACCACTTGCATTTCAATATTTTGCCGCAAGATACCAAGCTAATGGTGCGTACTTTATCCGGAATCTTACGTATT
Organism: Bacteroidia bacterium; assembly: GCA_026932145.1. Taxonomy (NCBI): domain Bacteria; kingdom Pseudomonadati; phylum Bacteroidota; class Bacteroidia; species Bacteroidia bacterium. The sequence continues at coordinate 312,620 of JAIXKT010000007.1, read as the reverse complement.
GCTGATAACCTCGACCGCGGGCACCGAGGTATGGTTAGGTACATTGAAGTAGATGCCAGAAATCCCAAAGAATTGATTATCAATATAAAAGGAGATGATTTCTTAAATATTGAAGTAGAAAGTGCTAACGAAATGAAAGGACTTTTGGAGCAAGTTTTTAACCAAAAAATAGTTATTCAGCAGTTAATACAGTCTGAACTGTATAACGCAGCGAAATAATTGACTTTATTTCCTTACATCAAGCCTATCTGAATTTTGGTAGCTGAATTTTTATAGCCGATAACGAACTGTAATCTCCATAGGTTCTAATTTAGCTGCTCCCAAATACCTAAAAACGCGGTCTGTTCCGCTGATGATGTAATTTGTATCTGGATTGTATTCGTATTTACCAATTACCTCAGCACTAACGGTTCTGTTGGTTGTATTTGAAAGAATTTCTACCACTGTGCCCACCGGAAGAGTTGGATGATAAATAACTAACCGAAATGCGTCTTTTCCTTGATTTTCAATAAGTTGCATTTTTCCTGCTTCGCTTACTTCAAAGTAGGCTTTTTTCTTGGCATCAATTTTTTCTTTTACAGTGGCATAAGCGGGCATATCAGGCAAACGGCCTTCCGGAGCATCCATGATTTTTTCTTGCGGGTTAGGAAACATTGCCAGCGAATCTTTACGTGCACGTTCACGAGGTGTTTCCGGATTGGATTTTTGAGAGGGCTTTGTGGTGGGATTAGCGGCTACTTCTGGCTCAACGGGAACAGTAACCCGCTCTTCGTCATAACCAATAATAATAACCTGACCCTCAGACAAAACAGGACTATTTAATTCGTTTATATCCAGTAAATCGCGTAGTAAAATCTTATTTTTTTTAGTAACTAAATACAAGTTATCTCCCTTAACGCAGGTATAATAACGAGGTTTCTTGATAAGAACCGATTGGGTTTTAGGCTCAGTATTAGAAGTATTTGTGTTCTCTAATGGTTCTGTGGGGGGAATCTTAATAATTTGGCCGGGAGTAAGATTATCATTTCCCAATTTATTGATAACCCGTAGCTGCTGAACAGTAATGCCATACTTTTTAGCAATTCGGGTAAGGGTTTCACCCTGCTCCACTTCATACAGAATGTACTTTTTCCCGTTAATTATTTTATTACCAACTGAATCCGCATCAAATTCTTTAGCATAAAGTAGCGAACTCAAAACTAACCAAAATATACCTACCCGTATCATACTGCAAAATTAGGCTTTGGTACGAAATATGCACCTAATGTAGAAATTGTGTGGAAAAAGAGTGTAGAACCTACCAGTAAGAGTGAACATCTTTGCAGTATAATTTTTATGCGGAAAAGATTACTCTTTTATGGTTGTTTACTAAGCCGAGTTTTATGGCCGCTGTTTGCCTACGGGCAAGAAAATGGTACTGTTCGAGAACGAATTGAAAAGTACTGCTTGCGATTAGAATTAGACAAAGCATCACAACTTATTGAATATGAATATAATCCAATTTACCAAACGTATTTTTCACATCATATAGCTTTTTACAAAGCTCTTATTAGTGAAAATCAAGGCTATCAAGATGAATTTAATGCTGTAACAAATTTAGCTTATGCAACATTAGAAAAAAAGAAGCCCGACGGAATGCGCAACGTCTTTATGGCAGAATTTCTCTTTGAAAGAGCCGTGCTAAACCTAAAAACCAGAAATTATCTTTCTGCCGCTAATGAAATCCGAAAATCGCATAACATACTTACAAACAACCTGAAAAACTACCCGAATATAGTTATGACCAAACGTTTGTTAGGTCTCTATGAAATCGCGCTCACAACTATTCCATCTGAGTTTAAAGGTATTATAGAACTTTTAGGCTACAAAGGAAATGTTATAGAAGGAATTGCAAAACTTCGTTTTGCTGCCCAAAAAAGTGAACTGATGAGAACTGAATGTGAAATTCTGCTCATATACGTCCAAAAACATATCCTCGCAGATATAGACGGCGCTTACAAACAAATTGACTCCCTCCACAAAACTGACCCCAGTAACTTACTCTTTACATACCTAAAAGCAAATTTAAGTATGGATAAAAAGAAAAACAATCAAGCCATTTTACTGCTCCATGAAGCCGAAAAAATACAAGAAACAACGCCCGCAATATCATTCCCATTCTTAGAATATTTACTTGGCAAAACATATTTCTTTCAGCAGCAATATTTTGAATCTGCTCAGTATTATGAAAAGTTTTTAGGCCAGTATCGCGGGAAAAATATTCGCAGTGAAGTATCTTACAAAAAAGCACTATGTGCCGAACTTTTAGGAAATCGAGAATCTGCCCGAAAACAATATTTATCCGTTTTAGAACTCCCCAGCACCGATTTAGATGAAGATAACTATGCCAAAAAATGGGCAGGAATGCTCTCTAAAAGACCCCTTACCGAAACAGAAACCGTCTTACTTAAAACACGAAACCAATTTGATGGCGGATACTTCATCGCCTGCCAAGAAACCCTCGAAATACTCATCAGCAAAATCCAACAGCTTAACTATGACGAGCGTTGCGAAGTTTATTACCGAATGGGTAGGCTTTTTCTCGAAAAAAAAAATTATCCTAAAGCAAAATTATACCTAAACTTAGCTATCCAGCAAAACCCAACTTACAACCTCTGGATGAAAGTCTATGCACATTATTACAGCGGCGTATTGATGGAAAACTTGGCGGATTGGCATTCTGCCAGACGGTTTTATCGTTTAGCACTCTCTTTCAGCAATTATGATTTTCAAAAAGGCTTAGAGCAAAAAGCCAAAGCCGGCTTAGACCGCCTCAAAGACATTACCTACGATAGCAAAAAAGAGCAGGAAAACGACACCCTAAAAAACTAAATTTCTCTCTCAAAAAAAATGGCCTCCGAATTGTTAGAGGCCATTAAAATATCGTCTATGAATTATTACTGAGCGTTAGCTCTAATAATATTTAACGCTCCACCGGCCTTAAACCATTCAATTTGAGGGCTGTTATATGAATGATTTAGAGAAATTGTTTCGGATGAACCACCTTTGTGATGAATAACCAAAGACAAAGGCGTTCCGGTAGTGAAGTTAGTTAAGCCTGTTATATCAAAAGTATCGTCTTCCTGAATTTTGTCATAATCGCTTGGGTTTGCAAACGTTAATGCTAACATTCCTTGCTTTTTAAGGTTCGTTTCATGAATTCTGGCAAAAGATTTAACCAAAATAGCTCTTACGCCAAGATGTCTTGGCTCCATAGCGGCGTGTTCGCGTGATGAACCCTCCCCGTAATTTTCTTCCCCAATAACGATTGAGCCAAAACCCGCTGCTTTATAGGCACGTTGAACCTGCGGTACTTCGTTGTATTCACCGGTTAGCTGATTTTTAACAGAATTTATTTTTCCGTTAAATGAATTTGTAGCACCAATTAGTAGATTATTGGAAATATTATCGAGATGCCCTCTGTATTTTAACCAAGGGCCAGCCATTGAAATATGGTCTGTTGTACATTTTCCTTTTACCCGAATCAAGAGTTTAAGTCCTTTTATGTCAGTTCCTTCCCATTTTTTGAATGGGTTAAGGAGTTGTAGGCGGGTAGATGTTGGGGAAACCGCAACTGTTATCGAAGCTCCATCTTTGGCGGGTGCGAGATAGCCTGCATCTTCAACGGAAAAGCCTTTTGTCGGAAGTTCATCTCCGGTTGGCGGATCTAAGCGAACGGTTTGACCATCTTCGTTGATTAATGTATCTGTCATTGGGTTAAACCCTAAATCACCGGCTATTGCAAGAGCTGTAACAATTTCGGGAGAAGCCACAAAAGCACAGGTATTCGGGTTTCCGTCATTTCTGGATTGAAAGTTGCGATTAAAGGAGTGAATTATTGTATTTTTTTCTTTTTTATCTGCTCCCATACGGTTCCACATACCAATACAAGGGCCGCAAGCATTGGAGAATACCTTAGCTCCCATTTGATTAAAAATATCTATAAGTCCGTCTCTATCAATAGTGTATCGAACTTGCTCTGATCCCGGTGTAATGGTAAATTCGGCTTTCGGCTTTAATTTTTTGGCAACAGCTTGCTTGGCTAATGAAGCCGCACGGGAAATATCTTCGTATGAAGAGTTGGTGCAAGAACCAATCAAACCCACTTCTACTTTTAGAGGCCATCCATTTTGGGCAGCTACTTCCCGCATTTTTGAAATCGGGGTAGCTAAATCTGGCGTAAAAGGGCCATTTACAAATGGTTCTAACTCACTGAGGTTGATTTCTATTACTTGGTCAAAATATTGTTGTGGATTAGCATAGACTTCTGGGTCTGCGGTAAGGTATTCCCGGATTTGATCAGCTAATTCTGCTACATCAGTTCTTCCGGTAGAGCGGAGGTAACGGCTCATGCTATCGTCATAACCAAAAGTTGATGTTGTAGCACCTACTTCTGCGCCCATATTGCAAATAGTTCCTTTTCCGGTACAGCTTAGGCTTTTTGCTCCTTCTCCAAAATACTCAACGATGCAGCCTGTTCCACCTTTTACGGTAAGTATTCCGGCAACTTTTAGTACCACATCTTTGGCAGAAACCCACCCGGATAGCTTACCGGTAAGTTTTATGCCGATAAGTTTTGGCCATTTTAGCTCCCAAGCTAAACCTGCCATAACATCACAGGCATCTGCTCCTCCTACTCCAATAGCCAGCATCCCAAGACCTCCAGCATTAACAGTATGAGAGTCAGTTCCAATCATCATTCCACCCGGAAAGGCATAGTTTTCAAGTACTACTTGATGTATAATCCCTGCTCCGGGCTTCCAAAAGCCAATTCCATATTTATTAGAAACGGAAGCTAAAAAATCATATACCTCCTTATTATCTACCACTGCGGTAGCTAAGTCGGGCGAAGAACCTTTTTGGGCAACTATTAAGTGGTCGCAATGAACCGTAGAAGGGACTGCTGCTTTGCTACGTCCGGCTTGCATAAACTGTAATAATGCCATCTGAGCTGTTGCATCTTGCATAGCTACGCGGTCTGGTGCAAAATCCACATAAGAACTTCCTCGCACATAAGAACTTGATGGTAAGGACTCCCATAAATGAGCATATAAGATTTTTTCAGATAAAGTGAGTGGCTTACCCGCTAATTTACGGGCTGCATCAACTCTCTCAGGCATACGAGCATATACCGCCCGTATCATTTCGATGTCAAACGTCATTTGGATGTTTTTTATACTGCAAATTTACAATCTTATTAGCTACTGAATAAATGGTTTTTATAAAAAAATAACAAGTCTTACCCGCTGGATAAGACTTGTTAACTCTCTCAAACTATGTGTCAGACTTTACTCTATGTCTCACGTGCAAGCATCTCTGCTTCAAAATGGAAGCAATTAATAAATTGCTCAATCCTATTATTAATAGGAAAACTTAGAATTTGTAACCTTATTTTTTGAGAAGAAAAATCATATTTTACATTAATCGCTGATTATTAGCTCTATAAAGTACATCATAACCAATAGTTTTGTATATAGCGAGGCAGCGTTTTTTTGAATTGCTAAAAAAGCATGGTATCACAAACATCAATACTTAAATTAAAAGATACCAAAGTTTTTATAGATAAATGCTGAAGTAATTGTTAAAATTCCGAAATTTGCGCAGTTTATTTTTTACTCAAAATGAAGAAAGTAATTGGTTTAATTTTTGCGGCATTATATCTGCAGGTTTCTGCACAGTGCCCGTCTGGCCGCTATGACTCAGAGATTGCTACTGAATTTGATTCAGTAAAGGTAGTTTATGGAAGTGCAGTTCCAGCTCAATCTACCACCCCAATAGATTTAGTTATGGATGTTTATACTCCCAAGGGAGATACAATGGCTAAACGTCCTTTAATTATTTTTTGCCATGGTGGTAGTTTTATCAGTGGTACTCGTAACGATTATGATGTAAAGTATCTTTCTCGTGCATTTGCGAAGCGTGGCTACACAACGGCAACCATAGACTATCGTTTAGGCTTAGACGGTTTTCCACCAGACGCAGTTATTATGTTGCGTTCTGCTATCCGAGCCGTTCAAGATGGTAAAGCAGCTGTACGTTATTTCTATCGTTCTGTAATAGAAAATGGTAATCCTTACAATATTGACACAAATAAGATTTATATAGGTGGCTCTTCTGCCGGTGCTTTGTTGTCCTTACATTTAGCGTACTTAGACAAAGATAGTGAATTTACCGAAATTGGTACACAAGGAAGTTTAGATAGTTTGGGCGGTTTAGAAGGTAATAGCGGGAATCCAGGATTTTCAACCCGCGTTCATGGGGTTATCAATTTATGTGGAGCACTTGCCAAAAAAGAATGGTTAGAACCCGGTAATGTTCCTTTTATTAGTATGCACGGAACAGACGATGCAACAGTTCCCTACAAAAGTGGTTATGTTAAAGTATCTACATTGAACATAATTTTGGTAGATGGTAGCTATGTAATAGATTCTTTTGCTAAAACGATAAATGTTTCCAGCCAGTTATTTACATGGCAGGGAGCTGGGCACGTTCCCTATGTTACTGACCAAAAAGCTATGGATTCTACAGTAGCATTTGTGTCTCGGAATGTTAAAGGCTGGGTATGTAATTCTATTAGTGCACGCCCACAGGATCCAACCTTAGCTCAAGAAGTACGACTATTCCCAAATCCAGCTAATAATCAGTTATTTGTTGAATTAGGAAGTGCTGCATCCCAAAACTGCGTGATTTCACTGCTAAATGTTCATGGGCAAGAAGTATTCCGCATGAATACTCAAGGACAGGAAACTATTCGCATTCCGCGTGAAGACCTATCTAATGGCCTCTATGTCTTGCAATTAGTAACCCAAGATAATCGCCAATATACTCGCAAATTTATATTTGAGTAAGAATATAGCTATCTGAACGATAGTAATCATTTCATAAACATCAAATAACAGAAAGAGGCTCTCCGAAAAGGAGAGCCTCTTTCTGTTATTTGTATTACCATAAGGATAGTTGTTATCGTAAAAATACTTACAAAAATATATTTTTGATAAAAAACAAAAATATTTATTTAAAAAATTAGATACTATACGGTTGAAAAAATGTACCTAAAATAATAGTTATTAACATTTTTTTAAATTATTGCTATTTTTGAAAGCGATATGAAACTAATAACCTAAGAATGACGTATTATTACACAATTTACTCTCAGCATATTTTGGGATTTACTCTATGAAAAACGTTTTACAGTTATTTTTAATAATTTTTACATTCTATATCTTTCCGTTCAACGGTTTTTCGCAAATAATTTGGAATGGCAGTGTTTCCACCGATTGGGGAGATCCATTAAATTGGACACCTAATCAGATACCTACATTAATAGATAACGTTAATATCAATACGGCGTTATTACCGAACTATCCGGTTATCAATTCAGGAACCTATCGGTGTAGAACGCTATCTATGACTAACGCGGTTATGTTTACGATGAACGGTGGTACCTTAGAGGTCTATGGCAATTGGTCAAAAGCCAATGCTTCGGTTTTTACGGCAAATGGGGGTACTGTTGAGTTCAAATCAACAAATAGTAAACAAATTATAGCCGGACGTAATACTTTTCAAAATATTACGATAAACAATACCGCACTTTCTCCGGCTGATTCTGTGTATATCCAAGCGGTTACCGTAGTAACGGGCAATGTAACATTAGTTTCCGGCTTGTTTTGCTTAGGCTCAGGAACAGGCTCTAACCCATTAGAAGTTGATGGTAACTGGGTTAGTAATGGCGGAAAATTTCAACCTAACTTTGGAGCAGTTACTTTTGACGGCGGAATAGACAAAACAATAGGAGGTTCTAGCTCGCTTGGCCTAACATTTTATGATGTTAATATTTCTAAAAGTAGCGGAGCGCAAGCCATTACGATTACTGACCCAGTTACAATCAATAATTCATTAGAGATACAAAAAGGAGAGTTAGTCATTAATCCAAGTGTTGGTATAGACCTAATTGTTAAAGTAGATTTACGTATAGTAGGAGATGCTGCGTTATTTCTGAATAACACAGCTGGAGTCAGAAATGTTGAAATCCAAATCGGACGTAACTTAATTGATTTCAATACATTACCTCCAAGTAGAAATGTATCTGCTAACACTGCTAATGGAATTAACTACACAGATAGAAAGGCACTTTTTACGTTCAATGGTTCAGACCCAGCTGTTAATCAGGTTATTCGTGGCTACAGTCCTGTTACGGCTTACAATGCTGGAAACAGTTTGTTGAGAGGCTGTGTTCTTCCTTCTGTAATTGTCAATACTGCCTCAGTTTTATACTTAGAAAATGACGGTTGCCGTATTTTAGATTCTTGTGTGGTCTCTTCCGGAACTTTTCGCCTAAATGGGCGTACCCTAATTTTCGGAAATGCCTTAGCCAGCCCGAATGCCGGAACGTTTAATGTACACGCTGCCGGTGTATTAGATTGCGACGGAGGTTCTTCCCTGCTATTTTCATCAGTGGATGTTCCCGGTCCAATATTACAAACCACAGGAAACGGTGGAAGAATAAATTTTGTCGGAACTTCTAATCAGGCACTTGTACGGATTCAACGAGATGCTTTATCTGGAAACTATTTTAGAGTAGAAATTAACGATGGGGGATTTCTATCCGCCAGATATTACGTGATAAATCTAATTCATCAGTCCGGTTTAATTATGAAGTCCGGCTCTACTTTGGATAATGCCCCCAATAATCTAAGTGACGGCACTTTTAATGAAACAAACGCCGGTGCAAGTATTACATATCTAACACTTAATAATGACATTCCCGGAGGAACAACTATCGAGAATGTAAATTTTAATTATTCTGCAATCGTTAAGAACTGTTCTAGGCCTGCGGCTGCCGTTGGCGTTGTTACTTTTCGTAATTGTTATGGGGTTCGTTCCGGCCCAGGTTACGAAACCGATCCGGCAGATCCAACCCCGGGTGGCGGCCTCCCAGATACAGATGGGAAAATTCAATGGAATAATACAGGGGCAACCCAAACATGGACAGGTGCTGTTAGCACAAATTGGTATGTTGCCGGTAACTGGTTATCAGGGATAGTTCCGGTAGCAGGAGATAATATCGTAATACCAACAGCAGCATCCACCAGATACCCTGTTTTGGAAGCCGATGTAACGGTTTTCAATCTCTCTATCACGGCAAACGTAGCCGCCAAGACTATTTTTGATGTGAATGCAAAGGTACTTACCGTAACCGGATCTATTAACAAATCTACTGCGTCAGGAACATTTAGCTTGCCGGCTAATTCACGTTTACGTGTAAAATATGGTTTTACATTCACGACCGCAGCGAACTTCTCTGCTGCCTCTAATTCTACCACAGAATTCTTTGGCGTTACAGCTTGGGATAATGCCTACACTTTTGGAAATGTAGAAATGGCAGGAAATATCTTTATTAGCAACGCAGGAGATAATTGCAATGTAGTAGATTTTACCTTAACAAATGGAAATATAGTATTTGTGAACCAACAAAGAAACCTGAATGTTAGGGGAAATTGGACAAACAACGGTGGGTACTTTACTCCAGTGGGTAGCCGAATTACTTTTGCGAGTAATACAACCAGCACAAAAACAATTTTATCGCGTGGTCAGGTGTTCAGTACGATTTCTTTTGACCCGGTAGCAAGCGGAAGCTGTGTTTATCAACTATCCGATGATATGTATGCAACTAGCCCCGGTACCGGAACAGGTGCTTTAGGAACATCAATTTTACTAACCGGTGCAAGTGGGCAAACTGTTACCTTAGAATTAAATCAATACACTTTGTATGTCAATAACTTAAATATAAGCAGTGGCGTAGCTGGTTCTGCAACCTTAACGTTAAACCAAGGCTCTATACTCTCTATAAATTCTGGCTTTACAATCAGGACAACTGGTACAGGCGCAGCAGTAATTTTTGATGGCCTTCCAGATAAACGTTGCTTAGTTACCAGACAAGGAAATGGTACTTACACCTTTGACTTATCAGCAGGTGCTCCAACTGTTAGCGCTATCTATACAGACTTTGAGTATATGAATGGTAGCGGTATAAATGTTTCAGGTGCTTCCGCAATTGATGCAACTAAAAATTTTAGCTATTGCTCATTTAGTAACTTTACCCAAACATCCGGCCAACTTTTAAACCTTCCTAATCTAACCGTTGGTCCTATCCAAGAAGTTTTATTTTATTATTCAGGAAATCCATCTGTAGGCACACACTTTAATGTCTATAGAGCATCTGGTGCTTTAATATCAACATTTAATAACGCTAAAGGAAACCTTTCAGGGCCAAAATACGAGAAAGATCCTGTCGGAACAACTACGCCCGGAGTTATTTCGTGGTCTGATAATTATATTTACTGGGGCAATTTTACTACTGGAAATTGGAATGATGCGCCCAGTAAATGGCGTAACTTAGGTGGATCTGTTGTACCTATCCCTACAAATATAGATAACGTATTGCTCGACCATACTCATTGTGCCGGCACTTATACAATAACTGTTGATGCCGCAAGTAATTGCAACAACCTAACAATGCGCTCAGGAGCTACAAATGCGATTCAGTTGAATACTACCAATCAGCAATTAACAATAAAAGGAAACTTTGAAATGGAATCTTCATTAGATACACTCATTTCCAATGGTATTATTGACATTTGGGGTAATTGGCTAATGAACAAAGGGATATTTCTACCGCAAACCGGCAGCAACGTTCGTTTCGTGGGAAATTCCAACTCAATAGCGAGTGGTGCTACAAACGCTTTCTATAATATAACGATTAACAACGGATCTAACACTACCCGTTTGTTAGATGACATTCGAATTGATAAAGATATATCACTTACCAGCGGAAATTTTGATGTGGGCACAGGTAATTATGGCGTTTATATGCGCGGCGGCCATTGGGTGGGCACTAATGGCTTGTTTACACCCAGAAATGGAACAGTTTATTTTACCGGAATAGTTGGGCAAAATATCAATAATGCAAATGCACAAAAATTCAATAACTTAGAAATGAATAAAGGAGCAGGTAATATTAATTTATTCCACGACATTTATATTAACAGCACACTAAACTTTACAACCAATAACCGTGCACGGATAAACTGTTCCGGTAAACGGGTTAGAATGATGGCTGCTGCAAGTGCTGTTGGAGTAAACAAAAAAGGAACTAACGGCTATGTGAATGGTCAAATGAGTTTTATCTTTAACTCCTCTGCTGCTATCATCACTAAATTTTATACAATCGGTAAAGATGGTGTGTATTTGCCATTTGAATTATCTATGCGCTTAGGCGACGATATTAATACAGAGATTGTTGGCGAGCAATTTAACGCTGCACCTCCTAGCAGAACTACACCTACCCTTCCCGAAGAAGTACCCTTTATCTCCAATGCTCACTACTTTACAATTTCAAAAATTCAACCAACAACCATCAGCTATGCCAAAGTAATCATTCAATATAACGAAGACGATGCTACCTCACTTAGTTTGCTTTCAGAAACTACATTACGATTGTTGAAAGAAAGTGCAGACGGTCTTAATTGGGATAATCTTACCCCGGCAGGGCCAGGAGGTTATGGCAATACTTCTACCGGATTTTTGATTTCTACGGTTAATTGGACTACATTTAGCGACTTTGTCGTAGGTTCTACCGGAGACCCACTACCGGTTCAATACCTAAAATTTAATGCTAACTATAATCCCAAAGAAAAACAGGCAGATTTAGACTGGATTACTGCTCATGAAGTTAATAATGCAGGATTTAGCATACAACGTTCTGATAATGATATGTTAAACTTCCATACAATAGCTACTTTTGAAAACTATCCAGAACTTGTAGGAAAAGGAAGTTCGCTCGAAAATAACTATGAATTTATTGATAAGTCCACACTAACACCCGGAAAAACATACTACTATCGTTTAACACAACACGATTTTAATGGAGCAACCAAAGAATCCGAAGTTAAATCTATCGTAGTCCCTATTGATGATAAACTATTTGCACGAGTTTACCCAAATCCTTTTAATGAGTGTTTTTATACGGAGTTCCAACTTACAGAAGCTGCTGATATTCAGTTTGAGATTTTTGATTATACCGGAAAAATTACCGAAAACCTGATTAATAAATCTTTACCCAGTGGTTATTATAATATCCAACATTCAGTAACCCACTTATCTAATGGAATTTATTTCTATAAGTTAGCCATAAACGGAAAAGTTTATTCAGGAAAAATAATCAAGAATTAGGAATAAATAAGTTATCAAATTATTGAGCATTAGCCCTGTTGCAACAGGGCTAATGTATTTTTTGGGTTTTACAGAACTTTGCAGAAGATAGAGTTATCTTTCTATAAATATCCTTAACTTAGAGCGTTTTTTATGACAGAGTTACTGTTTTTCATAATAGCTATGCTTGCAAGTAGTGTAAAGTTTATGCTCGGTGTGGCTATGTGTATCACAAAAGGGGTAAGTTTCTGGGAGCAAGTAACTTGCACTTTAATAGGGGGGATTTTAGGAATCGTTATCTTTACTTATTTTGGTTCTGCTATTCGCAAAAAATTTCAAAAAAATAAGAATCAAAAGCAGCCTACTCAAAAGCAATGGGCTCTTGTTTTATGGGAAAAATACGGTTTAATCGGGACGGCTTTTTTAACTCCGCCAATTATTAGTCCTCCTTTTGGAACAGCTTTAGCCTTGGCTTTCAATACTCCGAAATCCAAAATCATCATAACTATGTCATTAAGTATGCTTTTTTGGTCTTTTGTTTGCGCCTTTGCAGGAACTAAAATCGTTCATTTTTTTTCACTCTAAAATAGTGAATGATTTAGATATGATATAAATCGAGTTATTTTTTGATAGCTAATTTACTGCTGCTCAGAGAGTATGATTTCTACGCGCCGATTTTTGGAACGTCCTTCCGGGGTTTGGTTGCTTGCTATGGGTTTGGTCTTTCCATAACCTTTAAATTGTAGGCGACTTTCTGCAATACCTTTACTTACAAGATATTCAACAACGGCTTGTGCACGTTTTTCAGAAAGAATTGTATTGAACTTTTCATCCCCTTGGTCGTCAGTATGCCCGGCAACCAAAACTTGGGTTCTTGGTTTTTCTCCTAACAGCCAAACGAGTTTATCTAACTCCGGAAAAGACTCGGGCGTTAATATTGCTTCACTACTTTGAAAATGAATATTTTTTAGCTGGATTGGCTCTTCTTCTTTTAAGCGTTTTAAATAAAAAGTATGGCTAATTTTTTCATCAGACGTTGTATCGGTAGGAATAATAGTAGTGTCAGAAAAGTAATAATTTGATTTTGAGGCAATTATGTAGTATGTGGTTTTTTGCTTATACTTGGGAATCTCTAATTTATAGCTTCCTTCAACTTCACGTGCTACATTCGTTTTGGTTTCTATAATCACGCTATCATGAGGTTGAGCTAAGACAATAATTTTTGAGTTTACAATGGGTTTTTGGGTAGAAGCATCAAGCACTCTTCCGCGAAGCGATATATTTCCGGGTCTTCCGGGTACCGGAATAGGCTTTACAATACGTATATCTTCGCTGGGAATTGACAGCAAATCTGGTCTATCAACCGAAACAATACCGCCTAAGTTACCTCCGGGAACCGAAACCGTACTAAAAAAATCAAAATTATCGGTATTCTGAACCTCTATTAAGTTATAATCATCTAATATTATCCGGCTACAAGTTGGGCGTTTGGCTAATGCAATATCGGAGATGTCCAAAAAAGAACCTACGGATAAATACTGATAAGGAAGCTGTGGTGTAAATATAACTTGCACTTTTTGCCACTGAGTTGTTTCAAGTGGGTGCATCATATACCAATGTGGTTTTGACGGAAGCAGATAATTTGTGTCCGGCTCAACGTCTTTAACCGTAAATAGAAATCCAAGTTCAGGAAAAACATCTTGACAATTAGCTGTATTATCCAGCATTACCCAGAATGAAAATTGGTATCTCTTTCCGGGAATGAGTGCTTTTGATAACTTTGTTTGCAAATAACTACGTTCAGCAGACTGCCAGTTAAACTCAATAGAAGCCATTCCGTAGCCAGAATGTGGCTGAACCTTATTCTCTCTTGAATATTTATGCTGATGCAAAAATGAAGGAGACCTTAAAAAAGGGGATTTTTTAGAGGCATTTACATCCCAATTCTGGATATAGCCATAAAAATTATTCTCTTCTTCTGGTAGATTAAGGTAGCGTTCAAATGATCCGTTCGGAATTAGAGCCGAATCAGGTGCTGTATTTTTATATGCTGGCTGTGAAAAAACAAATTGACATAACGATAATAAGCTGAATATCAGCCTAATAAACCGAATTATCATTTTGGTTTATTGTTATTGACGGGAGTTGAGGGGCGTAGCATATCGTCTAAATTTCCTTTGGGCAGGATAAATTCCGGCTCAATTTTAAGAGCTTGCTCAAAAGAGATACGCGCTTCTGCATAATTTTTTTGCTCACGCAAAATAACCCCGCGAAGATTTAAGGCCGCTGCTCTTACCGAAACCCGCTGGCGATATTGTTCTGAAATAGTGATATTTACCTTTACGGAATCATGGGCATTCTGAAGAATTGTATTAATAGACTGTGAACATTCCCCAATTCGCTTGAGAACATATTGTAAAACAGCTACTTGATACAAATGTGCCACAGATTTTGTTTTACCATAAAGATTTTCATAGGCTGCCAATGCAGACTTTGTATCGCCGATATATTGCTCGCAAACGGCTACCATTTCTAACAAATGAACATTATTTTGATCTGTTTGAAGTAGCTGTTTAGCAACCGAAATACATTGAACATAGCGATTTGAATAAAAATATAGATTAGCCAACGTGTCTAATAACCCGGAAGCACTGGGATAGCGTACAATCAAGCGATATAAACTATTGATAGCTACTTCGTAATCATTATTTTTCAGTGCAAAACTGTAAATCATTAAATCTACATCAACAGTATCCTTTGAGAGACTGGAGTTGGGATTTGGGTTAGGATTGCCTGAGGGTGGGATGGTCGTTGGAGCAGGTGAACCGGTTCCGGTAGAGTTCTTAGGTGGGTCTTGTTTGTTTTTTTGAGAATAGCTACTTAAACAAAATAACATAGCAAAAACAAATACTCCAAAAGTTCGTAAATAAATACTCATATTGTAGAAAACTATGGCGCAATATTACGATTTTCTGCTTAATTAGAAAGAAAAAAGGAAACTTATCTGAATACTTTACGCTTTTAAATACAACATTTTTACGCCAAAATAAAATCTAATTGACGTTTAATAACATCTGCTTTTACAACTTTTATTCGGATAGCATCTCCGAGTTTAAACATTTTTCGGGATTTTCTACCAATTAAGCAAAGTTTATCCGGCTTAAATTCAAAATAGTCATAGGCAATATCTTTTAGGCGTACTATTCCTTCACAATATTGGTCTTTCAGTTCCACAAAAATCCCGAATTCTGTAATACCGGATATAAATCCCTTAAAAGTTCTGCCGATAAACTGAGACATATATTCTATCTGTTTATATTTTACAGAGGCGCGCTCTGCATCTGCGGCTTTCTTTTCCATTTCGGAACAGTGCTGGCATTGGTCTTTGAGTGTTTGTGATGAACCTATCTCGGTTATCGGTTGGCTCAAATATTGTGTTAGTAACCGATGGGCTAAAATATCCGGATAGCGTCTTATTGGGGATGTAAAATGGGTGTAGTAACGAAATGCAAGTCCGTAATGACCAATGTTTTCGGTAGAATAAACAGCTTTTGCCATAGCTCGTATCATTACTTGGGTAATGGCCGACTGTTCCGGCTTTCCTTCGATGGAATCAACTAACTGATTTAACTTTCCTGAGACTTGTTTTTCGTCATCAAAGTTCAGTTTGTATCCAAAGTGAGTAGCAAAGCCGGCAAGCTGCTGTAGTTTGGTTGTGTCCGGAGAATCATGAACCCGATACACAAATGGCAATGGCGGCTTTCGTCTTTTTTGAGCTACATAACTTGCCACTAATTTGTTAGCTAATAACATAAATTCCTCTATTAACTTATGGGAATCTACCCGTATTTTCTTGATTATTTCAACAGGATGAAAGTTGTCATCTAAGCGAAAGCGTATCTCTTCGCTTTCAAAATTAATACTTCCTTGTTCAAAGCGAGTTTTTCGTAGTTTTTTGGCTAATAAATTTAATTGATTTAATTCTGTGTAAAATTCCCCGCTTTGGGCATCCAAAATAGCCTGAACTTCTTCATAGGTAAATCTTTTATCAGAATGAATAATTGTTTTACCAAACCATTGCTGCACTACTTGTGCTTTTTCATTTAACTCAACTACAACTGAATACGTTAATTTATCTTCATTTGGGCGTAAGCTGCAAAGTTCGTTGCTTAATTTCTCGGGTAGCATTGGTAAGGTTCTATCTACCAAATAGACGGAGGTAGCTCGGTAGGCAGCATCTCTATCAAGGGCGCTTCCCTGTAATACATAGTGGGTAACGTCTGCTATATGAATCCCGATTTCGGTATTACCATTGGGTAAAATCTTGAATGATAAAGCATCGTCAAAGTCTTTGGCATCAACAGGGTCAATGGTAAAAGTTGTAGTTTGGCGAAAATCTTTTCTATTAAGTATTTCTTTTTCAGTTATTTGTGCTGGTATATTTGCGGATTCCTGAATAGCTTCCGGCGAAAATTCTGTTTGGAATCCAAATTCTAATATGATTGTATGAATTTCTGCTTGGTGGGAACCCGCAGCGCCTAAAACATGGATTATTTCAGCCTCCGGCATTATATCATACCAATTGGTGAGTCTTACCAAAGCTCTTTCTCCATTTTTTACATACTGTGTAGATTTATCGTTAATTTTAAAGGTTACATGAATTTTGGGGTCATTCGGGTCAAAAAAAAGATTTCTTCCTTTGGTGAAAACAGTGCCTACAAATTCAGTTTTGTTCCGGTGAAGCACCGTTTGCACCCGCCCTTTGTATGAGCCACTTTTCTTGCTATATGTTTCTACCCGCACTAAATCCCCAAATAACGCTTTTCCGGTATCGTCAGGAAATATTTGGATTTTGATACCTTCCTGAGGAGTTACAAATGCGTAGCCGTCTCTGTTAAATTCGATAATGCCTTCATAAAACTCATGTTCATATCGAAACTGAAACCTACTAAACTGAACCTCTTGTACTTTATTTTGGCTAACTAAGGTTCGTAAAGTATCCAATATAACTTGGCTATCTACCAGTCCTCGTAGATTTAGTTTAGAAAGTAACTGCTTGGGATTAAATGCTTTGCCTGAGTTTTGTTCCAAATAAGAAGATACCAACTGAGGTAAATCTACCGGAAATTTTAGTGAATGTTTTTTTTTCTTGGACATACGTCCCGAAGCTTAATGATGAACTACTGATGCGTGATAGCACCTAAATTTGATTGCGAGTTTAACCAAAAAGATGATTCTAAAAACCTAAATCTATCTTAATAGTAAAATAACGTGCTACTTATTGGGCGGTGTAGCTACGAATAGTTTGGAGAAATTCAACATCCTTTGCGCGTCCGTATGGTTGGTTGGTATCAGAAAATACAGGTGTTGGGAAAATTGTACTTATTTGAATACCAGATATTTTGGTAGAATCAGGCCAAAAGCGCAGTAAGTTTTTAAAGGGAATTGTAGCATGGGTTTCCAATAGGTTTGGCCGAACTATGTATATCGGTTTTTTTAGTTGGTCTGATAACGCAGCAATTTTGGGATGATGATTCCTGGCGTATTTTTTATAATTTCCATCTTCCGGTGAGTTAAAGAGAATCCCGATTTCATCACACAGTTGCCAAGGAATATTGGCATAAATCCTTTCCGGAAGGCTTGCGATAAGAAACTTACCCTGTATTTGGTTTTTTCGTAACTGCTTGATTAAAAACTCCCAAGCTATTTCTTGGTGAACAGAATAAATGTCATTCCCTAAAATAATTCTTTCCGGAGGTTTCGGTAATAAAGTTATTATTTTGGTAATCCAACGTTGATATGAACTGAAAAAAGGAAGTAAATCTTGCTGCTGGGCTAACCAGACTTCGGTATCTCCTTCAAAACGAAAACACAATGTATAAGATCCGTAAATCTGTAAATAGCTCTGAGCTGCCCGAATAAAAGACTGAATTAACACAGAATCCTGCAAAACTAATCCTTTTTCAACATTAACTTTAATCGGTAAGCAAAGTGTAATTTCCTTAAAATTAAATTCTTGCAGTTTTTTTTGATCTTGTAGAATTGATTTTTCCGGATAGTCATATTCCCATTCAATTACGGGTATTATGGCTATTTTGGGGCGTTCTAATGGAGGAGAGCACGTCATTAAAACCAAACTTATCCAGATCAAAAGCAATAATCTTTGCTCAAATGTCATTTTGATGGGTTCACTTTTTCTGTTAGCTGATTTAAAAAGTCAGGATGTACTAAATTAACAGCTATTTTTTTTCCGTTTTTCAGTTGGATAAATATAATTGGTTTTAATGCACTTAAATATGCCCAAAAACGTCCTTCTGTTCTGGAATACATTAGTCCATAATAGCCAAAAAGCCCTCCAACGCCCAATAAGCGGATAAAACTGGTTATTCCTCCCCACTTCTCCATGGGGGTAATTTTATTCATCTCTTTGTATGGAAATGACAGTGTACCAATTGGGCGCGATATTAGTAGTTGAGTATCTGTAAGTTCATAAGAAAGCGGGGCATATAAATAGCAAGGCAATAGTAATAACAGCAGCAGCAAAGAATTTAAAGCTAATAAAAACGGTAAATTTTCTTCGTCTATTTCAAACGAGTGATTAAAAAAAGTAACCATAACGATATAAACGAGCATTAAAGTTATAATTACAACAATAAAAGCAGCACTTATAACTTTTGCAGTCGTATCTAAGGTCAAGATATATTTTTGACCGTTTTTCATTACTATAGCATGAATAGTAGCTTATTCTTGGGCGATAGAGTGTTCTTTGCGGACTTTTTCCTGCAATGTGATTAAGGCGTGCAGAACTGTTTCTGGGCGTGGCGGGCATCCTGGGATATACACATCAACCGGCAGGAAGGTGTCTATTCCTTGAACTACGCCATAAACGCGGTGCATTCCGCCAGTAGAGGCGCAAGCTCCCATAGCAATGCACCATTTGGGGTCAGGCATCTGATCCCAAATCCGTTTTACCGCATGAGCCATCTTATATGAACACCAGCCGGCAACTATCATAACGTCTGCTTGACGGGGAGAAAAACTAAAACGCTCACTCCCAAAACGTGCCACATCAAATTTAGGACCCGCAAATGCCATCATCTCGATAGCACAACAAGCTAAACCCATAGGCATCGGCCAAAGTGAATTAGTCCGTCCCCAATTAACCAATGCATCCATAGTAGAAAGTATGAACCCATTCGCCGCTAATGCCTTCTCAATTCCCATTTCGCATCAATAATAAAATAATCTTTAACAAAAATTGAACTCAATAATAGTACTCAATCCCAACGAAGCCCGTGTTTCTTGATAACGTAAATATAACCCACAAAGAGTATTGCCACAAACACCAGCATCTCCACAAACGCAAAAAGACCTAATTGCTTGTATTGTACTGCCCAAGGATACATAAACACAACTTCTATATCAAACAAAATGAAGAGCATTGCCACTAAATAAAACTTAATCGCAAACCTATCTCTGGCTGTACCAACCGGATCCATACCACTTTCGTAGGGCATATCTTTAATTTTATCCGGTCGTTTTGGCCCTAATAAAACAGATAAGGCTACTAACGCTCCCGATAGCACTAAAGCAAGCCCCAATAAAATAAAAATCGGTATATATTCTTGTATCATATCGCTTCGGGGCCAAAATTAGATATAGGTTGGAATATAAACAAGTAATTTTGTTTCAAAAAAAATCTGTGGATATAATTGGTTTAAAGGGAATATTTTAGCAGCTATTTTTTTAGGGCTAACAATATCAGGCCCTCTAAGATACCAAATTCCGGCTCCGGAAACCTTTTTGTCGGATCTCCGAGCTATACAATGCTTCACATCCGCATAAAAAAGATTCAAATCAGTAACAGCTCGACCTACCACGTAGTCATATTTAAGATTATGATTTTCAATACGTTCTTGTATTGTGGTAACGTTATCTAACTTAAGAGATGCAGCTATTTTGGTTAAAGTATTGATTTTTTTACCTATTGAATCTAACAAAGTAAAATGAACATTTGGGTTCATGATAGCTAAAGGTATTCCCGGGAATCCGCCACCGGTACCAACGTCAATGGCGGTTGTACCATCTTCAAAAGTCGCAAAATGATGAATAGCCAGCGAATGAAACAAATGCCTTTCCCATAAATGAGAAATATCATTTCGAGAAATCAAGTTGATTTGACTATTCCAAAAGATTATTTCTTGGGCAAATTGAACCAATAATTCTTGCTGATAATCAGAAATAGCTGGAAAGTAGCGGATTAAATCTATTTCAGAAAGGCTTAGAGTATTCATAGAAATAACCACAAAAAAAGCCTTCTAAGAAGAAGGCTTGCGGTCCGGACGGGACTCGAACCCGTGATCTCCGCCGTGACAGGGCGGCATCCTAACCAACTGAACGACCAGACCGTTTTCGAGTTGCAAAGATACTCCAAAATTTATCCCAACCAACTAAAAAATACAAAAAAATAATAAAATTCATATAATCTACTTAAAATCAATATAAAAAATTTTTCTTAAATAATGATAAACAAAAATCCAAATACCCCCAAATCACACTTTCCCAGAAGTTAATTTACATAACTAACTGATTCATAATTCGTTTTATACTTAATTCAATTATTTAAAAATAAACTTAGACTAAATAAAAGTTTCTCTTTGCTTTTAATCCTTATCCTAAATACTTTTGTGAAAAATATAACCAATAACTACAAAAACAATAACTATGGAAGGAGTATTAAATAAGAATGGAGAATTTGACGTTAGAGTTTTAATTCCCATTAAAAGACACGAATTATTGCTCAAAATGTTTACCGAACTACCTGTCAATGATAGCTTTGTGTTTATCAATGACCATGACCCGATTCCACTGTATTATGAATTTTGCTCAATTCATGGCAATGTGGTAGGCTGGAAATACCTAAACAAAGATAATAGAGAATGGAAAGTTCAAGTAACTCGTGAAAGTGAATCCCAAAAACGAGATATGAGTGAAGTTTCCACATTATTAGATTTGAGAAAAATTGACAAAAAAGAATGGAAACAAGTTGTTTTTCATCGCTACAGTATGATGCTTAAAGAAGATAAAATGGCATTAATAGCGGATACCGAACCAACAGAAATCCATGCAATTTTTGATGAAAAATTCAAAAACAAACACACTTGGGAATACAAAAAAGAAGTCCCAGGAGAATTTATCATCCATATCACCAAAAAAGGCGATAGCGGGCTGGGAGACGATGGCTATGCTGTCGTTAAATCTTTTGACATCCGCCCCTACTCCCCAGCAGATAGACATGAAATGTTTTATCAAGCATTTGACGAAATTAAAGCCGGAGAAGCCTTTGAGTTTATCAATGACCATGACCCCAAACCGCTTTATTATCAAATGAAAGCCGAGAGTAAAGAACCTTTTCGGTGGGAATACTTAGCAGAAGGCCCTGATGACTGGAAAGTTAGGGTAATTAAAGTAAAAGAATAACATAGATTTGGGCAGTAAATCTATTACTGTAAAAATAGGGGAGGATTCTCATGATTTTGGTATTTTTTAACCCAAAAATGGGTTGAAAGATACCAAAAAAGAGTTGTATCGTATTTTTTTTTTTTTTTCTTTGTGGAATAAATTCAACACAATGAAAAGAATTCAATTAATCATGCTCATGAGCGCTTTCCTTTTTGTAATTTCTTGTAAAAAGGATAAAGATCAACCCCCCAGCAATAACAATAACCCGTTAGTTGCTGATTTTGTGATGGCTACGACAAGCGGTATTGCTACCGCATATTTAGGGCTTACAAACACCTCAACGGGTGCAACCAGCTACCTCTGGACTTTGAATTTTGAAAATAGTGCTTATGATCCTTCTACCCCTTACTCAGCTACTACTAAGGATGCCGGGTTTTATGTTCAATGGCCAAGTAATCCGGGAGCGGCAAATTTACCGGAACTAAAAGTAAATGTAAAATTAACAGTATCTAATGGAACGGACACCCGTTATGTGAGTAAATCATTTACCCTCAAAAATCCCGGCCCGTTAGGCCCGTTAGTTGCTGATTTTTGGATGAATACAACAAGCGGTATTGCTCCCCTAGCTTTAACGCTTACAAACAGCTCAACGGGTGCAACCAGCTACAATTGGACTTTAAATTTTGAAAATAGTGCTTATGATCCTTTTACCCCTTACTCAGCTACTACTAAGGATGCCGGGTTTAATGTTCAATGGCCAAGTAATTCGGGAGCGGCAAATTTACCGGAACTAAAAGTAAATGTAAAATTAGCAGTATCTAATGGAACGGACACCCGTTATGCGAATAAATCATTTACCCTCAAAAATCCCCAAGATTGTGCCAGAAACGCTACAGCAAAAACTACTGTAACTATCACTTCGAGTAATCCTTATCGGTTTTATGTGAATGGTGTGCTGCAAGGAACCATTAGCGGAAATAGTTCAAAATCTTTTGTGCACCCAGCCGGAGTTAATAATAGCTTAAAAGTAGAGCAAGTAAGTGGTTATGTAGCTTATCCCACTGTGGCTACAGATGTCCAAACCCAGAATGCTTGCTCTGAGTGGAGTTGGAAGCCTGTACTTTAATTTTTGAGGAAATTATCCGAACAAAATACACACCTATTTTCCAACCAATAATGAATTAGTTTGTGTGAAATTGGGTGCTAAGTTACATCAATGTAGGGAAGATACACGAATGAGTCAGGCAGAGTTTGCCGACTTCATTGGTGTATCTTCTTCTACTTATGGGCGTTTAGAGCGAAATGAAGTAAGCATAGACCTTGAACTTCTGTTAAAAATCGTTCAAAAGTTAAATCTCTCTTTGGCAGATTTTTTACCTGAAGATTTTCTCAATAACAACTTATCTTCCCATAAAAAAAAGGTAGAAATTCGTGTAGAGCATATTTCTATTTGTAATTATTATGGAGTAGATGAAACGCTATCTGAAATTCAGCAAAAACTTGAAAAGATGCAGGCAGAAAACGAACTGCTTAGAAGTAAGTTAGCCGAATTAGAAGGAAAAAATCCCAATACAGATTCAAAGTCTGAATAAAAAGACTTAAATTTCATAGAAAATAAGCCTAATTTCATATAAGTCTAATTTAATAAACACAAGAGGCTGCCCGAAAAAGACAGCCTCTTATGTTTATTAAAAATAGAATGTCGGAGTTCCGAAAGAAAGAGATGATTTTGATTGATATATGCCGGTAATTTACTGCTTGATAAAGCTACGGGCAAACAGTTTGTTAGCTTGGTTTAACTCAACGAGGTATAAGCCGGGCGGCAAATCAGCTATCGAAATATCATAATCACTCTTAGTGGGTTCCAGATAAATGGTTCTTACTCGCTGGCCTACTACTGAAGAAATGATAATTTCTCCGCCTTTGGAAGTGTTTGCCCTACTTTGCTCTCCTAATGAGATGCGGATGCTGTTCGTTGCCGGATTCGGAAATATAGCTAATTGTTCATTCAGCTTTTGATTTTCGATTTGAGAAACTTGGCATAAAACGCCACCGGGGCAAACGGTCATTTTGGCAAAAGTTACGCCTTGGTCATCTATCAGCGAAAGTCTTAGTGAATCATCTCCAAAGACTTCTACTTTTCCGTAGGCATCATTAAAATTACTATTCCCGATTCCCTGCCCGCCGGCGTTCCAGATATTTAAGTCAGTTCGTAAAATTGTACCGAGTGTGCTAAACATAGCCGGCTCTCGAAGGTTAGTTTGATGTAAGTTACCGGCCATCATCTCGATTAAGCCGGCATTTCGGCCATCGTCCATAGCCGAAGAATGGGCATCACTGGACAAGAAAACGACATTCTGAATGTTGTTTTGAGTAATAAATGCCAATATAGAATCCTGTTCTTGGGGAAAACCTGACCATTTTTCGATGTATTCTGAAAGTAAGGATTTAGCCGAGCCGACCCCCGGAATTCCGATTATTTGCGCCGTTGTGTTTCCAGATAAAGCATCTATCAAACGGCGGTAACCTTTGTTGAATGGAACTTGACCTACGATAAATTTCCATGTTGCAGTGGAAGTTCTTAGGGCATTTTTCAGCCAATTAAGTTGAATATCACCTAACATAGTGCGCCCGGGAGGGGGTGAAAAAGTAAATGTGCTGCTTGATTGGTTTAAGGCATCTAAGTTAGGGCTTCTGGATGAACGGTTGTCTATCACAAATAACTCAATATTTCCATAGCGAAAGCTGTGGTATATTCCCTGTGAGGTATCTGGCAGCGGATAATGGGGAAAAAATCGGGTGTAGGCATCAATAACGTTTCTGCGGGTGCCCGAAGGATAAGCAACTTCTACGTATGGCCCTTGATAGTATGAAGATGAGTTTTTACTGGAATTATCGTTTACAAAGTCATGGTCATCATAAACATAATCTACGGGAACTTTTTCCCGCATTTCGGCCATATCCGGCCCTGAGTAGCGGGCTCGATAGGCTGCTACCACCCGATTAAAGTCTGCTGCATAGAAATCGTTGTTATTGGGCATATTATCCGTAGAATCTGGATATCCCCAATCTCCGGATTGAACAAAAAAGCGTGGATTCGCTTTTATGACCTGCTGAAAAATAGGTTCAGGTCCAGCCGGAGCGTTTTGGCAAGAACCATAAGCAAAAGTAAAATGGCCGGATGTACCCGGTGCCGGAAACGTCCAAAATGATTGAACTTTACCCACAAATGTCCCGTTAATTTTTATTCGATAAAAATATTGGGTATTTGGAGAAAGCCCCGTAACGGATAAAATACCGGAAGAGTCGTCAGCAGCTATGGTAGCTCCATTGACGGTAATCGGATTTGAGAAAGCTGCCGAATCTGTTGAAAGAAGCAACACTACCGGAGTAGCTTGACTTGTGCGCACATAAAACCTTGCCTGATTTTCCGTAACTGCCCCCACAAAAGGTGCTTGCCGCAAAACCTGACCCAAACAACTTGCTACAAACAAAGCAAATATAACTGATGATAATACTTTTTTCATATAAATTTCTATGGCAAATGTAACACTTTTTTACCTAAAAATATTACTATATCAGCTATTTTTTTATAAAAAAATAGCTGATAACCAGATAATTAAAGTAATAAAAGATTTCTACTTAGAATATCTATCCGTTTATGTATTTTTATGGATGAAAAGGCTGCTCTTCTATATTACGCTTTTTGTAGTATAATTGAAGCTGCTAAATAAATTGCATATCTTTGTTTATGAGAACTTTAAAATTACTGTACCGGACTCTTGCTATGCAAACGCTATTTGTGTCTATTTCATCTAAGAACTTACTGACTACTATGTTGTGGGGAATATTAATATGTCAATTTCAAAACCTAAATGCCCAAGATAAAAATTCACAAGAAATAAGGCAAGTTCTTGAAAAACAGCAAACTGATTGGAATAAAGGGCGAATAGAAGAGTTTATGCAAGGTTACTGGCATTCAGATAAATTGGTATTTGTAGGAAAATCCGGCCTAACTTGGGGCTGGGAGCCGGTACTGAATAATTATCAGAAAAACTATGATTCACCCGAAAAACGGGGTACTTTAAATTTTGAGATATATCAAATAAAACCACTAAATCCGAATAATGCTTATGTGATTGGAAAGTGGAAAATAGAACGAAAAAATGAAATAATTCAGGGGCACTTCCTGCTGATTTTTCAAAAAATCAAAAAACAATGGAAAATTATTGCAGACCATACGAGCTAAGTAGTATTCAGTAATAAGCTAACAGAAACATCTATTTTATACCTAAGAATATTTTCATAAATTCATAACTTTGGTAGAAATACGTATGCTTAATTTGTTGAGAGATAAATTGTTGTGAAGAAAAAAGAAATTATAATTACTAAAAAAACGCTCGATAATTAAAAATAAGTTATAACTTCGCGCCTTGAAATATTAATTAGGGAATGTAAAAACCACCTTGAACTAATGCGGACAAAAAAAGGAAAATTCGTACTTAATCCAGAAACATTTCAATATAGAGCAGCTCGTTATGATGCTAAATTATTGAAGCACAGGATTTTGATAGTTTCATTACTTTCTATTGTAATAGCTGGTTTCGGCCTCTATTTTATAGAGCAGAAGTTAGGAGATTTACAGATTATTTATCTGGAATGGGCTTGGCAGCAAAAGGTAGCTAAAAATGACCAGCTACTTGCAAAGTACAAAGAATTAGAAAAGAGATTGGGTACAATACATGATAATGACAATGGATATTATCGTTCGCTCTTAAGTTTAACCCCCTTAGATGCTGATGTGTGGGAAGGAGGTACTGGGGGGTCTGCAAAGTACACCAAACTGTTACCGGAAGTTCGCCCAATTGCTATTTTGAGCGATAAGTTACTGTATAGAACAAAGTTGCAGCATAATAGTTTTTCGACTATCGAAAAATTAGCTCCAGAGAAGTCAAATGAACTAAGCCATATACCCGCCATAAAACCGCTAAATACCAGAACTTCCAGTGGATTTGGCTACCGAAATGACCCGTTTTTTGGGGCAGGTTTCTTTCATACCGGTATAGACTTTGACTCCCATATTGGTGACAAAATCTATGCTACCGGAGACGGTAAAGTTATCACCTCAGGCATTACAGAAACCGGATACGGAATTCAGGTGGAAATAAATCATGGCTATGGTTTTGTAACGAAATATGCCCACATGAGTAAGAGTTTAGTAAAAGTAGGCCAGGCGATAAGTCGCGGGCAGCTAATTGGCTTGGTTGGAAGCACCGGATGGTCCACCGGCCCGCACCTACATTATGAAGTAATCAAAAATGGTGTAAAAATAAATCCCGAAGATTATTACTACTCGAAACAACGCTAAAAATCATAGCTCCTCCAATTGATTATCACTTGTGCTGTTCGTTGCAGAAAAGCATCCATTTAGATTAGCCGCTTTTGCCGGCGTTCTATTAGCATTCAGTTTTCCCCCTATACCTTTAGCTTTTGTAGCTTTGGGGGCCTTAGTTCCGTTGGTATGGTTGTTGATAAATATTCAAGAACAACCTACTGAGCCTGTGTGGATTTCGTATTTACGTGCAGGTAGGCAGACGGTTTGGAACATCATTATTTTTACGTGGTTACGAAAAAAAGCAACGATAGCTCCCAAGACGGTGAAGTCATTTTCGGCTCTAAGCCAGCTATTTTTTTATAGCTACACAAGTTTTTTTATTTGGAACTTACTTTGTTGCTATTGGTTGATTCTCACGGCATTAAGCGCACCTGATTTAACAGAGGCTATTATTAGTGCTTTAGCTGGTTTAGCGGCAGTAGTGCTAAATCCATTAGTGATGACTATTCCAATCTTGGTTTGGGGATTTTTGAGGAAATTTATAACTAATCAGCTACTTTCTTTGTGGTTATTGCTGCCGCTTTGGCTGACTTTTGAGTATTTACACTTTCGTTGGGATTTAACATGGCCGTGGCTAACGCTTGGAAATGCCTTTGCGCCCTTTCCTTATTATGTTCAGTATTACGAATTTACGGGAGTTTTGGGGGGCTCTGCCTTGATATGGATAAGCAATTTACTGATTGTTCAGTTTATGGTATTTTTTGATACCTACTCTTCTCGGAAGATTTTCATCCGCGCTACTATTCTACTAACGCTGTGGCTAATCCCCTTTATTTCAAATTTTTGGATTTTAAATGAAAATAGAGATGTTTTTAAGTCGAACGGATATTTGAATGTTCGAGTTATTCAACCCAATATTGACCCTTACCAGAAGTTTCAAGTACTAACTCCCGAACAACAGATAGCGAGGTTATGCTCATTAACAACGCTTCACAGTCTATCTGATATTGATTTGGTGGTTTGGCCGGAAACTGCAATACCCGAAGGAATATTGCGAGACCAGTTTGCTACTATACCACTATTAGCACCTGTCCGAAAAATTATCGAAGAGAATCCGCATATTTCTTTGGCCACAGGATTGGTTGAGTATCATATTTTTCGCCCTAAAGGCACTCCGCCGGCAAGTGCCCGACCGTATTCTAATGATTTATTTTTTGAACTTTATAATTCGGTAG
The DNA here is from genome assembly GCA_026932145.1 of Bacteroidia bacterium. Classification (NCBI taxonomy): domain Bacteria; kingdom Pseudomonadati; phylum Bacteroidota; class Bacteroidia; species Bacteroidia bacterium. The sequence goes on along the minus strand of JAIXKT010000007.1, from coordinate 284,339 downwards.
CGATTATGAATGGACGAGGAGATGAATTTACGTATCAAAAGGCAAAATTGGTGCCGCTTATCGAAAGAATGCCATTTTTAGAATCCCTGAATTTTTTGAAAAAGTTTCATATTGACTTAGGAGGCAATTTTGGAAATTGCGGTTATCCGGATTCTTTATTCTGTTTGAAAACTTTTACGGGAGTTCCGGTAGCGTTTTGGATTTGTTATGAATCTGTTTTTGGAGACCATACCCGAAAATTTGCCCAGAAAGGAGCTCAATTAGCCTGCATTATTACCAATGACGGATGGTGGAAGCAATCTTCTGGATACATTCAGCACCGCTATCACAGCACCTTACGGTCAATCGAAATTCGCCGATGTATCGCCAGATCAGCTAATACCGGAACTTCATTATTTACTGATAATCAGGGGAATATAACCCAAATGTCTCAATATGATACTCCAGCTGTTTTGGATAATAAACTGCTTTTATATCAAGCGCAAACAGTTTATACCCAAATAGGAGATTGGATTGGAGTATTAGCATCCGGAATAACCTTATTGAGTGCTATTTCTATTTTAGGCTACCAGCTAATAAAGCCATCTAAAAAAACATAAATCAATGTAACGAATGCCAATAAAACCATTAAACTTGCAGTAGTAATTTTTTATGTCTATTCAAGATTTTATTCAGCATATTCCAAAAGCAGAATTGCATCTGCATATTGAAGGCACATTTGAGCCGGAGTTGATGTTTGAAATTGCCAAGCGAAATCAAGTTAAGCTCAACTATTCCAGCATTTCGGCATTAAAGCAGGCTTACAACTTTAGTAATCTGCAAGATTTTCTGGATATTTATTATGCCGGAGCATCTGTTTTGCTACATAAACAAGACTTTTATGATATGACTTGGGCATATTTAACCAAGATTCATACCCAAAACGTTTGTCATACAGAAATATTTTTTGATCCCCAAACGCATACCGAAAGAGGCGTTGCTTTCAAAACTGTTTTTGAGGGAATTAACGAGGCATTGCAAGACGGGCAGTCCAAGTTGGGAATTTCTTATAAGTTGATACTGTGTTTTTTACGGCATTTAGATGAGGATTCAGCTTTTGCTACCTTAGAAATGGCGTTACCTTACAGGGAATTTATTGTCGGGGTGGGTTTAGATTCTTCCGAAGTGGGAAATCCACCGGAAAAATTTGAGCGTGTATTTGCAGAAGCTCGGCAACAAGGATTTTTGACAGTAGCCCACGCCGGCGAAGAAGGCCCCGCAGAATATGTTTGGCAAGCCCTTGATTTACTGAACGTTTCGAGAATAGATCATGGAAACCGTTCTTTGGATGATGAAAAATTAGTTCAAGAACTGATTCGCAGAAAAATGCCCCTTACCGTTTGCCCGCTTTCCAATTTAAAGTTGAGGGTTGTGCCAGAAATGTCAAATCATCCTATCCGAAAAATGCTCCAGTTAGGGCTTTTGGCAACCGTAAATTCTGATGACCCCGCCTATTTTGGCGGATATGTAAACGAAAACTACCTCGCTATTGCAAATGCCCTGAACCTAACCAAACAAGAGATTACCCAGTTAGCCAAAAATTCTTTCATAGCCAGTTTTTTAGACACCGAAAGCAAGCAACGTAGAATAAAACAAGTAGAAGAATTTTTTCAAAAAAATCAGTAAGATAGCTAATCAAAACCCTTAAAAATAGTTAGTTGAATAGCTGTGGTTTAGCTCTTGGCGATGTTATCTTGGGGTAAAATTTTACAGATTATCAAGACGATTATCTAAAAATTGTCTTTTCTAAAAGATTGTTTTATTAATTTTGCTATACGAAACAGTTCTGCGTATGTTGCCCAAGGCGAAAGTTTGTTTATCCCCGATGCTACTACCTACACTTAGAACGGAAGATTCTAATGTAGTGGTTATTGATATTTTACGGGCAACTACCTGTATGTGTGCAGCGTTAGACAGCGGGGCGGAATTTATTGTGCCGGTAGAGCAGGTAGAAAGTTGCGAAGAATACCGTTCATTAGGCTACTTATGTGGAGCCGAACGGAACGGGATCCCGATACCCGGCTATGATTTTGGAAACTCACCATTTTCCTATAATTCTTCCAAAATTAAAGGGGCTAAAATTGCCATGACAACTACCAATGGCACCCAAGCTATCCATGCTGCTAAAAACTCATATCAAATTTTGATAGGGTCATTTTCAAACATGAGTATTCTCATAGAATATCTAAAAACACAGCAACGGGAAGTAATCTTTTTATGTTCCGGTTGGAAAAATCGGGTAAATTTAGAAGATACCGTATTTGCCGGAGCAATGATAACCGCCTTACAAGGGCACTATGCCCCCATTGACGATGCCGCAATGCTTTCTTTAACACTCTATAAATGCGCCGTTGCCGATAAACGTTTTTATATCAAAAATTCTTCTCACTATACGAAACTGATTTCACTAAATTTACAAGAAGACGTAAAATATTGTCTTCGTAAAGATACTCACCCCGTAATCCCTGTTTTTGACGGAGATAAACTCGTTCGCCTCCCTTTTGCTGAACCAATTCATGCCTGAATATTGTTGTCTGCTAAATGAGTAAGCATGGCCGAGTATTAGTTGCTATGAGCGGCGGAATAGATAGTTCTGTAACCGCTGTTTTGTTACATGAAGCTGGTTATGAGGTAATTGGCCTAACGATGAAAACGTGGGACTATGCCAGCAGCGGGGGAGAAAAAAAGGAAACAGGCTGTTGTAGTTTAGATTCTATCCATGACGCACGAGATATTGCCGTTAGGTTAGGATTCCCGCATTACATATTTGACATCAGAGAAGAATTTAATGAATCTGTAATTGATTACTTTGTAGCTGAATATCTTGCCGGCCGAACCCCTAATCCGTGTATTGTATGCAATACTTACATTAAGTGGAATGCTTTGCTCAAAAGAGCAGATAAATTGGGTTGTGAGTTTATTGCAACAGGGCATTATGCAAATGTGCGTACAGAAAATAATCGTCATATAATTTCAAAAGGCGTTGATAATCAAAAAGATCAATCTTATGTACTTTGGGGGTTATCTCAAGAAAGTTTGACACGTACACTTTTTCCGATGGGTAAATTTCTAAAAACAGAAATTCGCCAGATGGCTTCTCAGATGGGGTTTCAGAGCTTAGTAAATAAATCAGAATCGTATGAAATTTGTTTTATTCCGGATAATGACTACCGGGGCTTTATAGGCCGGCGCAATCCGGAAGCTATTAACCAACTTTCAGAGGGTAATTTTGTTACCACAGACGGGCGAGTTGTCGGAACTCATCAAGGATATCCGTACTATACCATTGGCCAGCGTAAAGGAATTGTGGCTATGGGGGAACCTTACTATGTAGTGCAGATTATTCCGGAATCAAATACAGTTATAATCGGAAAAGAAGCAGATTTATACAATAACTCACTGTTGGTCAAAAAGTTAAATTTGGTAAAATATCAAACTATTCCCGAAAAATTACCCGTAAATACCAAAATTCGTTATCGAGATAGGGGAAGTTATTCGATTGTTTCGCAGCAAAACGAGCAAGAAGCTCTTGTTTATTTTGCTGAACCCGTAAAATCAATTACACCCGGGCAAGCGGCAGTTTTTTATGAAGGAGATGACGTTGTGGGCGGGGGGTGGATTAGCCTAACCAAAGCCCAAATTAAAAAAGTCTAAACTTCATCTGTATATTGGATTTTAGATAGCATAAACAGATAAGACTCTTTTTGCAAAAAAAACTATAAAATATCTATTGATAATCAAATAGTTAAAAGTAAGAAAACTTCTCAATTATAATCTTTAATCTCTGTGTATCGTTTGTAGGTATAGCAATAGTTATCGCGGCTATTTGTTTCGTTCTCTGAGTTTATCCATTAACCGGTTAAATTCGATAAGTTCTTCTTCGGTAAAATGTGTAAAGAAACTATCTAAGCAACTTAATTCAGGGTCAATAGTTTCTAAGAGTTTAATACCTTTTAGTGTAATGGAAATATCAACCAAGCGTCTATCTATGTTACATTCGCTTCGAGTTATCAGTCCTCGTAGTCTTAGTTTTTCTACAACCCTGGAAACGTCAGAAACCCTGTCTAACATTCTTTCTTTGATATATTTAACGGAAACCTTAGATTCAGCACCACGTAAAATGCGTAAAATATTGTATTGCTGTCCGGTAAGATGAAAGCGTTTGAAGAATGTGGTAGAATGATAAAGATACCAATTTCCGGTGTAAATCAGGTTTATACCGATTTTTTGTCGGTTGCTTGCAAAGGAGCTATGGATTTCTTCTTCTATTTTCACACAGATAAATTAGAGCTATTCGTCAGTATCTTTCCAAGAAAAATCTATTTGGTTAGATTTTAGCCAATCTTCGCCAAAAGTTTGTAGTTTTTCGTCATAAAAACTATACCATTGTGCTGCCTCGTTTGGGTATCTTTTTAGATATTGTTTAAAGTTCATGGTAGGTTTAGGCATATCTAAGGCTTTGCCCAGCAATGTTTTGGCCAAACTATTAGGTAACTGCCTTATAAAGCTGCGCATGGTAGAAAAGTAATCTTTTGATGGAAAGGCAATAATTGGCAGATAACGTTCAGGGAAGCGTTGAAGGAGCTCTGAAAATGGAGGAAGTTTAGTGGCTTCTGTATCACCTGTATCTTCCTGATTTTCTTCTTCTTCTTCACGTGAATGCGGAATAATTTCGCCGGTATTTTTATCCAAATAATACGTGGTTTTTATATCCCGATTTTCTAAGGCATATAAAAAGTCTGAAAAATCTATACAAATAATTGGGTTCATTTTCCGAGGATAAATTTAATGGATACTAAGAATAATATGCAGCCAAAAGTTCTTTTAATTTGAGTTGGGGTTAGGCCAATGGCTATTTTGGAGCCTATATAGGAACCGGCTATAAAGCTACAACATAGTATTGCTGCAACTTTAATATTGACATGACCTTTTTGGTAGTAGTTCAATACAGCTAAAATGCCAACGGGAGGAACCATCATAGCTAATGACGTTCCTTGAGCAGTATGCTGCGAAAACCCTAAGAAAAACACTAAGGAAGGAACCAAGATAACGCCGCCTCCTACGCCCACAACGCCACTTAAAATCCCTCCCATTGCCCCTACAAGCAACAGTATTACAACTTCATAAATTGTCATTAAATATCAAGTTTGTCAAATTCATCTAAATTAATATCGTCATTCTGGTTTACATCATCAAGATCCAAATCATCTAAGTCAGATAAATCAAGGTCATTAGCTAAGGAATCTGCTTCGGATTCGTCTTCTTCAATGTCTAATTCATCTGTAATTCCTTCTGCGGATAGTACGCAGCAAGGGGAGGGATTGCTAACCATAGTGGATAGATTCTCACCGGCATCATAACCGGATTCATTTAGTATTCCAATAATTGAACTTAACTTAACCAGCGAGGAGTCGTATTGAATATTAATTTCGTTATTAGCATCACTAAAATTAACGGCTTCAATTCCTTTGACATCCTTTAGAACCGTATTTAGCCTATCTGGTGGGCAGTTTTCACAAGGACCAGATAGCTCTAAAGTGATGCTAGCACTAGTAGATTTGCATGCGTGAAAGACGCAAGAAGCACCGAGTAATCCTAACCCTATGAATAAGTGCTTCGTTTGAAGTGAAAACATAATTTGTTTTTAAACTGCTTCTGAAAGTCCAAAATTAAATTGTTTTGCACAATATTACAAAAACTACTTTTCCCCAATGTGTGGAAAATCTTCACATCAGTCTGTAAGTACAAAACGAGTGTTCCAAATGTGGTTATCTACGATAAAGTCAATATGATAAACTCCTGGTGTTAAGTTTGATACGTCTATTGGGGTTTCTGGGATTACATTAATTTCCCGAACAAGTTGGCCATGAATATTCCAAATTCTGGCTTGGCCGGAGGTAACTAATTTGCCGTCCACTTGTAGCCAAATACTTCCATTAGCCGGATTGGGGAATACACTAAGTTCTGTTTTTGCCCTTTCTAATAAAACTTCTCTTGACACTGAATTGCAGATTGCACCGGTAAATATCTTTTTGGCACAAAAGGCTATAATGTAGTCATTGGTGTGCTGGCCAGAAAAGTTTATGGAGTCTGCAACAATAATTTTGTTTGCAGCGGCTTTTACGTTAGTGTTAGTTGAGTTCATATACAATTCAGTAAAGAAATTGGCATCAGAGGCGGTTCTGCCGATTCTATCATAAACCATCATCAGAGCAGAAGCCCATATTTCTCCGTAGTCATAGAAGTTCATTAGATTAGTAGAGTAGTTCTGATTTTTATTAGCAAGTCTTCCGTCCCAAAAAGAGTTATGGCCGTCCCATGTAAAGGTTTCGTTCCAGCGATAATTAGAGATACTTTTAGAATAAGATGCGGCCATATAATCCCCAAATCCTTCGTCAAGGCCGCGGCGTTCATTATCGTTACCATTTGTATTTGGTGAAGCACCATAAGACAGTGCATGGCCGTATTCATGGATGCACACGTCAGCGTCTTCGGCATCGTCAACACCTCCAGTACCCATATTGATAGATGGCTCCTCTGAATCTGGAGAAAAGTATGAGTTATCGTCCGTTCCGCCATGTGGGTCTAACAATAGAGGCACTTGCAGTAGCCCGTCGTCAAAGCCAAGGCTACGTACATAACGTTGGTATCCATTGATATGATAGTAGGCGTTCACATCTTCAAAGCCGTTTTGAGCGCGTGTATAGAAAAAATCACCGGTTGTGCTGGTTACTGGTGGGATTACAGGCGGACTTAAATCTCTGAGTTTTACGTAAGGACCTTCTAACTTAAAAATCCCTAAATTAGAATCATAAGTGATGTCTGTTAAGGTAACTTCAATGCGTTCATTATTTAAAACAGCTATATCTTGGTTGCTATTATCTACATAAGGGCTTCCGTACGTGCGCATAGCGGAAGTAAGCGGGTCAGGATAAAATACTTTTCCACGTCCGGAGGTATCTGAATCACTGGCAATGCGGCGTTCTGTTAAAATACTCCCCTTTTCGGCATCTACTATAAATTCGTATGCTCCGCTAAGTCTGTCGTTATGTGTTGTAACCTGATAAGCAAAAACAGCTTCTTGGTTCGTTGCATAAACAATTGGTTGAACGGAGGTTTTAAAATAAGGATACCCTCCACGTGTTTCCCGTATATGGTTTGCCCAATTATCAATATCAAACTGAAATTTCCCCTTTACAGGTAGCGTTATATCAACGAGGTCATTGAAATAATCATAAGCATACAACTGCTGATTCATATTTACTTTGAGCATACCGTGATATACCGGAAGGTTCTCTACAAACTGCGCAAAGGTTATGTGCCTACCTTTTGCAGAAAAACGGTCATATAGTAAGCGTATTTCAGAATGGGCAAGTTCCGGTAACTTATCCTTAAAGTAAATGGATAATTCTTCAGCCGGTTTTTCGGATGTTAGCTGCCGGCTTAGTTTTTGATAACCTTTATCTTGAGCATTTAATAAATTGATTATCAAATAGATGCTAAAAAATAAAATACTTCTTTTCATGATTTTTATGCAGAAAGATGGCGACTTATAGTATCTATTAAATCTCCAATATTTTTCATTTGCTTAATTTCTTTAAGTTTAAATCGAACTCCAAAAGTTGATTCTACGTTGTTTATAAGGGTAACGTGTGTCAAGGAATCCCAGCCGGAAACGTCTTGGGCGGTCATTTCCCGCGTGATTTCCAGATTTTTATTTTCAAATGTTTTGCGAAAAACTACCTTTAATGTTTCAACAACATCAGTCATACCTACAAAATAAATAAAAATTAGGATATAAATTGAACTAAAATCTATTCAATTCGCTAAATAAGTAATATTTTGAGATTTTAATACCTTAAATTAAAGGTAAAAAGGACATTGGCTATAATAACTTGGTGAAAATTACTCTTCTTCTACATATTTCCCAAATCTAATACCTACGGAAAATGTGAAAGAGAGTAGATTTCTACTGTTAATAATGTATGGTGAAATTCCTTTTCCAGCGGCAAAGAAACTACTTGGGACTGAATATACCGTAAATTTGTCTGTAAAGTTTGTCAAAACGGCGGCAAAATCAATAAAAAAAGACTCTGTTCGATAACCCACTCCTCCAGTAAAAGATTGCTTACCCCCTTTGGTACTTTTTACGGCAGCAGTTTTGAAGTCTTGGTATCGTAAAGCGCCGGCATTTAGCGGAGAGGTCATAAGAGCAGTTCCGCCTCGAAAATAAAATGTTCCTAACCTATACTCTGCTCCTAAACGAAAGGAATACCCTGTCTGAAAAAGGTTTTTTATATTGTCGTTTTCTTGTTTATAGTTGTAGTTTCCGCTTTGGTCAGACATACGAGAGCTGGAATAGTCAATGAGTTCAAAATCAGCGGAAATCATAGCTTTTTGGGCAATAAAACCGGCTAAACCAAGTGTTAAACGGAAGGGAGTTACCAACTGCCAATCCGAGATTCCTTCTGATGATTGCTGGTTGATTTTAGATTTTAGTCCGCTGCTTGTTTGTATTTGCCGGTCAAAAGTTTGCTCTATTTCTCGGGTATATTTATCTTTAAGGGTGTAAATAGTGGGAGAAGTTATTGAAAATCCGGCGCGGATAAAGTCTGAGGGTCTGTAAATTAGCCCTAACCGACCATTGATTCCAACTCCGGAGGTTGCAAATTCTTCGTATAGATTTAAACTTTTGAAGCCTAATGAATCCAATTCATAACGATAGTTATTGTCTAAATCCCGCTCCCAAGTACTGATTTCAGTGGTATATTTCACCCCCACAATTCCCAGTCCGGCTCCGATGTATAGCTTATTATACCAATTTCCGGCAAAACTGATGTTCCAATCGTTGATTCTGCCGGATTCTACTCGGTTGTATTGTTGATAAACCATTCCGAAAGGGGCTGCACCGATGTAACTTTGCTCTGCATATCGAGGGTCTAAGCTGTCTAAGGGGTTTATGGAATAGGTTTGATAAGCCATAGCAGCAACATCATTTGGGTTTTCGTAATTATCATTAAGGTCGTTATAGCTGCGTCTGCCGGCTTCCATTGCAAACCAATCCGTGATAGAGTTGTAGGGATTATAGGCGGTAGCATCTACTTTTCGGTTAAAATTTTCTAATTGATTATACCCAAATCCGACTGCATAGCTAACGATGTCAGAACTTTTTCCGGTTGAACCATGAATAACGCATCCTAACTGGGAAAATCCAAATGTGTTGCGAGAAATCTTATATGGGGCTCCTTCGATAAAGTTTGAGTTAGTGGTAGCTACTCGGAATGTTGGGGAGAGAGATATTTCACTTTTTTTGTATAGTGCAAGTCCGGCCGGGTTTAGGGAGGCGGCGGAAAAGTCTGCGCCTACTGCCGAAAAAGCTCCTCCCATAGCTTGGGAACGTGCTGTTCCAGTAATCCCCTGAAAAGAAAGCCGATACACATCAAGCTCATTTTGTGCTGAAATATTCTCTTTCTGAAAGAGCAGTGTTATAAACAGAGCACACATAATGAAAGTGTGCTCTGTAATATTTTTTTTAGACATAATTCTTAGGAGTTAGGCTTAAATTTTTGGCAAAGCTAAAAATTATCAGCGAGGGCTACGACGTGGGGAAGAACTCGGGGAAAAACCTGGGGAAGGTCTGGATTCATAGCCGCGGCTGGGCTGGGGTGAGTAGTGTTGTTCATAGCTGCGGTTAGGAGTAGGTCTGGTTTCATAGTTATTACGGCTGGGTTGCGGGGCAGGTTGCTGCTCGTAGCTGCGGTTAGGTGTAGGGTTTGTATTGTAGTTATTACGGCTGGGCTGTGGAGTAGGTTGCTGCTCATAGCTGCGGTTAGGCGTAGGGTTGGTATTGTAGTTGTTACGGCTGGGCTGTGGAGTAGGTTGCTGCTCATAGCTGCGGTTAGGCGTAGGGTTGGTATTGTAGTTGTTGCGGCTGGGCTGTGGAGTAGGTTGCTGCTCATAGCTACGGTTAGGTGTAGGGTTTGTGTTGTAGTTGTTGCGGCTGGGCTGTGGAGTAGGTTGCTGCTCGTAGCTACGGTTAGGTGTAGGGTTTGTGTTGTAGTTATTGCGGCTGGGAGCATCAGACTGATAGTCTCTGCCGGTTGAAGGAGTGCTAAAATTAGAGCCGTTATTATCTGTCTGGCGGCCGGAATTTGGAGTAGAAATAGTGTTATCCTTAGATTGCTGGTCGGTTACAGTTCTGCCGGAATTAGGAGCTGGTGTATAGTTATCAACAGAGCGGTTTCCGGATGGAGTAGGTGTATTCTTTGGGTCGTTTGGGCTTCCCGAAGGTGTTGGATTACTACCCGGGCGAACTGTAGTATAATCAGTAGGTTGGGTTTGCCCACGTGGAGTAGTGGTATTATTGGTCGGATTTGTAGCAGGATTGGTGTTGGGATTCCCTTCACGAAAACGTCCACCAGGACGATTATTCCCTTCCGGGGTATATGTGTTAGCACTTGAACCAGAATTTCTATGACCATAATAGTATCTATTATCGGAGCTACTTCCGCCATAATAATTTCCAACTCCTTGATTGTAACCATTATAGTATCCTTGATAGTAGCCGTTATTGTATCCATTGTAATAGCCATAGTTGTAACCATTCCAATAATTATTACACCAGTTATTATAGCGATAAGGCATCGCCCAAGGAGAATAGCCCCAGTAACTTCTGGTTCCATACCAAGGATCATATCCCCACCATGGGTTGTATCCATAAGAATAAGTTGTTGAGTACCAGCCATTTGAAAATGAAACCGAAACATTGGTTGTGGGGCCATAACACCAATTATACCAATTATTCCGATAATTCCAAGAGTTATAATACTGCCAATTTGACCAACCGTTGTAGGTATAATTTAGGTAGTATATGTCATCAGTATAGTAGGGACTATAATAGTTGTAGAAAGTAGGGCGGCTAAAACGGCGAATGCGTCTTGCATAATAGAAGTCATCATCTGGGTCGTAATAATAACTTCCGTTTCCGTTATTTCCGTATCCATTTTGGTTGTAATAGGAATTATTCCCGTTCTTATCGGCTTTGGTATAGTCATATTCAGAGTTATTACTATTGTTTCCATTATCGTTTCTATAATCTTGATCCTGCCGGTAGGTAGGTGGATTATTTTCTTGATTGGTAGTATTTCCATTAGGGTTATTTTGCTTTTGATTCCGGTTAGATGAAGACGCATACACATCGTCATAGTTGGAGCCAGTGGTATTTTTTGAACCACTACAACTCAACAACAGTAGGGTAGTTGAGATTATGATAGCTAAATGATTAAGTTTCATGGCGGTTCTAATTAAATGTTTATTATTGAATATAGCAATTTTTGTTCCAAAGTTAGGCTTTTTTTACTCTAATCCCAAATCTTCGTGATTTTCAATTTTTTGGATAATCATTTCGATAAATTGTTCTTCTTGGGGGTTATACTCCATTTTGAGATTTCCTCCGAAGATACGGGCTACTGTTTGCCAGAAAAAAGCAGAACGTCCACTCTTCAGGTCTTTAATCAGGCTGTAGGCATTGCTGCCGGTTTCTCTGTCTATCAGTTTGACCAATAAATTTCCTTGAGAAACGGTTAGGTCTTTGAGTTTATGTTCATATTGGCGAAAGAGTTCTTTTTCGCGCTGGCGGAAGTATTTTTCACGGTCTTTTTCAGTAGGTAATTTAGCCATTTCTGCATTTAATTGTGCTAAAATGCGGGCTGCTTCTTTGGCTAATGGATATACCAATACGATGTTACGCACATAGCGTTTATAGGCTTCTATCTTTTTTAGATAGGCTTCACGCTCTTTTTTAGTAGGTGTTTTTCCCTCAATAATAACCGGGTCTAAAAAAGAAATAGGAATCCCGTTTGAGTCGGCAGCTAAAAAGATTTCCCCCTGTCTTTGTGGCTGTGCGGTTGCCCAGAGAGTTATCCAGCAAAATAGAAAACATCCGAAAAATTTCATGGTTGTGTGTGTCGTTGTTATCAACTGAATTTAAACGTCAAAAAGTGTTCCAAAGTTACACTACCCAAAAAATATTGGACGGGTAAAGATATTTTATACTTACTACTTCAATAGTGTCCTAAATAATTTTTATCATGCTTTCTGAATCAGAACCCACTTTCTTATACAGAAGTTTTCAGGATGCAAAACATTTTATCTGATCTTTCGTATATTTGGGGCAAAGTATAATTTGAGGTTGTGGTGTTTATAAAAAAGTTATTATTTAGTTGCATCGTATTTTTCCCGATATTATTACGCGGGCAGTCTTTGTATCATATTAAGATTCAGGGAGATGTAGATCCATTTATGGTTCGTCAGGTACGTGAAGCACTGAGGATAGCGAAGGAATCAGAGGCGCAGGTATTTTTGGTTGAGATAAACACTTTTGGGGGCTTATTAGAGTCAGCAGATTCAATTCGTTCATTATTACTTAATGCCCCGTTCCAGACTGTTTCTTTTGTGAACCATAACGCAGCATCTGCCGGTGCTTTGATTGCAATCAGTTGTAAGGAAATGTATATGACACCGGGTTCTACTATTGGCGCAGCTACGGTTCTTATGGGGAATAGTTCTGATCCGGCTCCCGAAAAATATCAGTCTTATATGCGCGGGCTGATGCGCGGGTCTGCCGAAGTAAATCAACGAGACCCTAAAATTGCTGAAAAAATGGTTGATGCCAGCATCTCTATTCCGGAGGCAGCTCCCGATAATACTATTTTAACTTTGTCTGCTCAAGAAGCTGTTCGGGTAAAGTATGCCAAAGGTATTTTTGAAGATTTCGACCACTTAGTTAAAAGCCAATGGAGTGGTTACAAAGTAATAACACACACACCCAGCGCAGTTGATACTATCATAAGTTGGTTAGTACACCCCGCCGTATCGTCATTTTTATTACTGTTGATTTTTATTGGGGTTATTTTAGAGCTCAAAGTACCCGGGCTTGGCTTCCCCATAGGAATGGCTTTTGTTTGTTCTATTTTATTTTTTACCCCCCATTATGTAGAAGGTTTGGCAGATATATGGGAAATAGCCATTTTTGTATTAGGAACGATTTTTCTGGCCGTAGAAATACTCATAATACCCGGTTTTGGCTTCTTTGGAGTTGTGGGTATATTGTTGATGACCTTAGGCTTAGTAGCCGGATTAATCCATAATTACAACCTTGACTTAACCTTTGTTTCTACCAATAAACTACTTGAATCTTCGGCCATTGTGGTAGTAGCGTTTTTTGTAGGTATTATTTGCGCAGTTTGGCTAACACGTTATCTTATCTCAATTGGTTATTCAAGTGCGGTTTTAAATGCCAACACCCTTGCAGGAGTTACCTCTATTTCCAGTGAGTTAAAAAAACTTATTGGTTTAGAGGGAATTACAGTTACGGATTTAAAACCAATCGGTCAAGCTGATTTTGAGGGTAAGATTCGCGATGTTCAGACAAAAGGGACGTTTGTTACCCGCGGTAGTTCTGTGAAAATCATCGCAATAGACTCAAACCATTTAATTGTAGAACTAATCAAGCCACCTGATGTTTAACTTTTAATTGTGGCGAAAATAGCGGTCAATTTAACTAAACCATGTCTAATCTAACTTAGATTGACGATAAAATTCATCGCTTGGTCTATTGAAATCGTTTAATTTAGTTCTGTTCGTATTCTCTTTCGAAATACTCTGTATTTTTGCCCGATTTTAGAGATATGGGTATTATTGCAAATATTTTAGGTCGAGAAATTCTGGATTCACGTGGGAATCCAACAGTTGAAGTAGAGATAACCACCACCGAAGGAATTGTTGGGCGGGCTGCTGTACCCTCAGGAGCTTCTACCGGTAAACATGAGGCCGTAGAATTACGGGATTCTGATAACCTACGCTTTTACGGAAAAGGTGTCTTAACGGCTATTGACCACATAAACAACAACATCGCAGGAGAAATCATTGGGCAAATAGTGTTTGACCAACGAAAAATAGACCGGATGATGATTAACTTAGATGGTACTGATAACAAATCCCATTTAGGTGCAAATGCTATTTTGGGAGTTTCGTTAGCAGTGGCTAAAGCGGCGGCAGCTACATTAGGCATACCGCTGTATCGCTATCTGGGTGGAGTAGGTACTTACGTAATGCCTATACCGATGATGAACATTCTCAATGGGGGAGCACACGCAGATAATAAAGTTGATTTTCAGGAGTTTATGATAATGCCGGTTCGTGCAGAAAATTTTGCGGAGGCATTACGTACCGGCACAGAAATATTTCACTCACTCAAAAACGTCTTAAAGAAGCGCGGTTTCAGCACCAACGTAGGAGACGAAGGAGGCTTTGCCCCAAATTGCGCCTCTAACGAAGAAGCTATCCAACTTGTTTTGGAAGCCGTAGAACGCTCCGGCTATCGCCCCGGCGAAGACATCTTTATCGCAATGGATGCCGCCTGCTCCGAACTGTGGAACGAAGAACAACAAGCCTATATTTTCCATAAATCTTCCCAAGAAAAACTAACCTCTAATGAAATGGTCAGTTTTTGGAAAGAATGGTGCCAAAAATACCCCATTATTTCGATTGAAGACGGCCTCCATGAAGACGACTGGAGTGGCTGGGAAACCCTTACGCAAGCAATCGGTAATCGTATTCAGCTTGTGGGAGATGACCTCTTCGTTACGAATATCAAACGGCTACAACGCGGCATTCGCGAAAAAGCAGCTAACTCTATTTTAGTAAAAGTAAACCAGATAGGAACATTAACAGAAACTATTGAGGCCATCCAGATGGCTACCCGTGCCGGATTTACCAATATCATCAGCCACCGTAGCGGAGAAACAGAAGATACTTTTATTGCAGATTTAGCAGTAGCAATGAATTCCGGCTTAATTAAAACCGGATCAGCAAGCCGCTCTGACCGTGTCGCAAAATACAATCAACTTCTACGTATTGAACAAGACTTAGGAGAATATGCCCAATACGGCGGCAACTCTTTCCGCTTTTTGTAGGCCAAGTTGCAAAATACTGAATGAAAATCATTTCAACCCGGGTAGATCTGAAGCAATATTTGCTTTCAATTCTTCAAGCAGGAAAAAGTGTTGGCTTTGTGCCTACAATGGGTGCGCTGCATAAAGGTCATCTTAGTTTGATGCAAAAGGCAGTCGCAGAAAATGACTACGGAATAGCCAGTATTTTTGTAAACCCAACCCAATTTGGCCAGAATGAAGACTTTTCTCAATATCCCCGAACTTTCGAGGCTGATTGTGATTTGTTAAAATCCGCCGGAATACACGCTGTCTTTGTACCTACTACAGCAGAAATGTATTCTCCGGATGAAGAAATTAAGATTATTTTTCCGTCTCTTACCGGAATATTGTGTGATAAATTTCGCCCGAATCACTTTGAAGGAGTAGCCAGAGTTGTAGCAAAGCTATTGTTGTTGGTTAAACCTACCCGAAGCTATTTTGGCCAAAAAGATTATCAACAAGGTATTTTGATACAGAAGTTGGTTCAAGAACTCTGTATAGATACAGAAGTTATTATTTGTCCAATTATTCGTGATTTAGACGGCTTAGCTTTAAGTTCCCGAAATCGCTATCTAAGTGAAAGTGAGCGAAAACAAGCATTAGTGCTACATCAGGTGCTATCTCAAGTTCGTTTAGCAGCTCAAGAAGGGGCCTCTCTTCCGTTACTGAATCAGCTTATGGAAACGATGTTTGCTCAGTCAGACGGCTATTTTCAGTTACAATACGCTGAGATCAGGAATGGCTACACACTATCTGGGTTAGATAGAATAGAACATTCACAAAAGCCCATAGCTTTAGTTGCCGGATATATTGGAACTACTCGCCTAATTGATAATATGTTTTTATTAGAATGATTAAAACAATAATTCAATATGTACTAGGTTTGGGTTTAGGAGGCGGATTGCTATATCTTGCTTTTAAAGACTTTGACTGGAAATTACTACAAGATGCTTTAGGTCAAGTAAGTTATCTTTGGCTGTTAGTCGGTTTATTGGCTTCATTATCCAGCCATTTTGTTCGGGCATTACGTTGGAATCTGCTTTTAAAGGCTTCCGGATACTCCCCTCCTATTCAGAATACGTTTGCGGCATTATTGGTAGGTTATATGGCTAACAATGCCGTACCACGTTTAGGGGAAGTTTCCCGTTGCTCTATTTTAACACGCTCAAACAAAGTGCCTTTCACTACCGGAGCCGGCACTGTTCTCACAGAACGAGCCTTAGATGTTATTGCATTAGCACTGCAAGTATTAATAGCTTTTCTGCTGGAATCCAGCCGTTTATTAAGTTATTTTGACAAGACCGAAAAAAGTACAACGCCATTTTATCAAACTATTTGGTTTTATACACTGATTATTGGTGGAATTTTAGCCGGTGTCGTTTGGCTTTTGCGGAAAAGGATTGCTGAAATCACATTTGTTCGGGCAATAATAGCTTTGGTAAAGAATATTTTACAGGCAGCAGCGAGTATTCGCAATCTTCGGGAGGTACGTTTGTTTTTGGTATATACAGTTTTGTTATGGGGTTTATACACATTGGCTACTTACCTTGCTTTTGTTGCGTACCCCCCTACGTCTGAGTTAAGTTTTTATTTTGCGTGGATAGTCATGACAATGACGGGTATTGGTATGGTAATACCAGTGCCGGGGGGGGTAGGGCCTTTTCATAATGCAGTGATATTTACTTTTATAGCATTTTTAGGGGTCTCTGCTGCCGATTGGGGGCGTATTTTAGCACTTTTTCTACATACATCTCAGTTATTGATGCTGGTTTCATTGGGGGCAGTTTCCTACTTTTACCTTATTTTACAAACCCCAAAGTCCGCAGAGATTTCTTCCTAAATTAGTTCAGCAGCGAAGGATAATACAAACTTCCAGTTTTTTTATTGCTTTATTGTATCAAAATTGATACCAAATCTGTTGTTTTTTTTAGGATAAAACGCCCTTAAAAATCATCATCTAAATCGTCAAGTAGGTCATCATCATCGGAATCAAGTAAATAATCATCATTTCCGCCTGCCGAATCAATTTGTGAGTCTAAGTCATCATCATCTAAGTCAATATCTTCATCTTTATCGTCATCTGCATTTTGTTTTCGATAGGTAGCCGCTGTTTGCCTATAGGCACTTTGTGGTTGAATACCAAAATGTTTAAGTTGTAGTTTTTCTAAGTACGAAAGTGTATTGGCATTATAGATAAAATCTGTGGGGACAGAGATTCCGGAAGGAATATAAGGAGATGAATTTTTAAACTTTAAACTGGCGGTACAATAGGTTGAAAAAACATAGGTATAATCCTTAAATATAACTTTTAAGGTTGGCACCATACAGCCAAGTTCGTTATACTGCTCGTCGTCATCATCGTCATTATCATCATCTCCAATACTACCCAACACATCATCGTCATTAACGAAGATAGTTACCTTTTTAAGTTCATGCTTAGGCATCCAACAATCATAGCGATGTGGCTTAGTGTATTGATTTATTTGTACTAAGATAACCCGTTCCTGCCCGCCGGCAGTAGTTGCTGGTTTGGGAGTAGCTTGTGGTGTTGTTGTGGTAGAGGGTGTACTGGGTTTGGCTGGTGTAGTTGTACTCTGGGGTGTGGTGGGTTTGGTGGGTGTAGTTGTACTCTGGG